>NZ_JBFPKF010000020.1:0-125077 GCF_040948685.1 Paraburkholderia sp. BR14374
GGAACGCGTCAGAGAGATTTAGCTTCTCGTCGGCGTCGTGATGGCTGCGAAGGCAGTCGAACGCGCCGCTGGGCTCCGGTTCACGCGCCGCATCGTTATGCCATCGCGTTTCCACACGACCTGGGTCAATTCCGGCCAGCCGGTAACCGCTGGTCGCGCATCGGCGTTTCGCCTGACTCTCAAGCCAGCAACTGAATGGAATGGCCCGCGACGAACCACCCGGTTTCGTCGCGACGCACGCTTTTGCGCCCGTGCCGCGCGCGGCACGCAGCCGTTCGCCACAGCGTGGCCTGGCCAGTTTTCCGTACTAGATGGCCCAAAACCCGACATGCCGAAGCTTTCGGAAATCGTCCCGATCTCTGACAATTAAGCAATCGGTGAACAGCAGCTAAGCGCGGTGAGCCGACAGCTGACTATCCCTATCGGGCAGTAGAGCTAACCAAACGGGAGCGGGTGAAAACCTATGACGACTGAAGTGGAAGCGCAGAGTATTTCGCGATCGCCGGAGCCCGCTCCCTTGCGCGTGATGGCGGCGCCGCCCCAGACGCCCCCTGCGCAGGTGAGCTTCACGGCGCGCATCGCGCTCGGGCTCGTCGGCATGCTGTTCGCGTCGCTGCTGGCGATCCTCAACGAGCAGGTTACCGCGGCCGCGATGGCGGATATCCAGGGCGCCTTCCTGATCGGACATGATGACGCAACCTGGCTAACCGCACTATTCGAAGCGGCGAACGTCGCAACGATGGTGTTTGCGCCGTGGTTCGGCATCACGTTCACGCTCAAGCGCTTCACGATTGGCGCGGTGCTGGCGACGATGTGCTTAGGGCTGCTGTGCCCGTTGGCTCCGAATCTGCCGGCTCTGTACCTGTTGCGCATCCTGCAGGGAATCGCGGGGGGAAGCCTGCCGCCGATGCTGATCATCGTGGCGCTGCGCTATCTGCCGCCCAATCTGAAGCTGTATGGCCTCGCGGGCTATGCGCTGACGGCTACTTTCGGGCCGGCCCTCGGCACGCCGCTCGCCGCATTGTGGACCGAGTTCGTCAGCTGGCGGATGGCGTTCTGGCAGATCGTTCCGCTAGGCGTGCTGTGCTGCATAGCGATTCAGCAGGGGCTTCCCGCGGACCCGATGAAGCTCGACCGGTTTCGCTCGTTCGACTGGGTCGGCTTTGTGACTGGATTTCCCGCGGTCGCGATGCTCGTGACCGGTCTATTGCAAGGCGATCGTCTCGACTGGTTCGACTCCGGGTTCATTCGCGTGATGTTTGGCGCGGGGTCGCTGTTGCTGGTCGCATTTCTCGTCAACGAATGGTTTCAGCCGGTGCCGTTTTTCAAGCTTCAGCTGCTTGCGCGCAGGAACTTCACGCATGGACTTTCGACGTTGCTCGGCACCGTGATCCTGCTGGTGGGCATGGCGGCGATTCCGGGCCAGTATCTCGCGAAAGTGCATGGCTACCGCCCGCTGCAGACCGCGCCGCTGTCGCTGTCTCTGGCCATCCCGCTGTTGATCACATTGCCGCTGACGGCTGCTTTGCTCAACACGCGCCGCGCCGATCACCGCTGGGTGATCGCCACGGGTCTCGCGCTGATGTTCGCGACCTGCGCGTTGGGAAGCTTTATGACGTCGGAATGGATTCGTGACAACTTCTACCTGCTGCAATCGTTGCAGATCGTCGCGCAGCCGTTGGTGATCATGTCGATCCTGATGGGCGTGACGACGGGGCTGCCGCCCACCGAGGGTCCGTTCGCTTCGGCGATGTTCAATACCGTCAAGACGTTTTCCGCGGCGCTGGCGAGCGGACTCATCGAAGCTGTGGGGACTGCGCGCGAGCACTTTCATTCGAGCATGCTGGTCGATCAACTGGGCAACCGGTTACTGATCGCGAACCAGGGCGTCGACGCGAACTACGGTCTCGGTCAGCTCGCGCACCGGATTCACGAACAGGCGGTGGTTCTGACCTCCGCCGATCTGTATCGCGTGATGGCGTGTGTTGCCGTTGCGCTTCTTCTGCTGGTTCCCGTGTTGCCTGTGCGCATCTATCCGCCGTGGAGCACGACGCCGCCTTCTTCGCATTGAGGAACGATTTCCATGTCATCGACTATGCCATCCCCACTGAAGATCTTTCGTGTTGCCGCGGTCATCGGCGTCGTCGGCCTTGCTGCATGGGCTGCTACGAGGCTCTTTGCGAGCCCGAGTACCGAGTCCACCAACGACGCCTACGTCACCGCGGACTTCACGCTCGTCGCGCCGCGCGTCCCGGGCCAGATCACAGACGTACTGGTCAACGACAACGAGGACGTGAAAGCGGGCCAACTGCTTGTGCGCATTGATGACCGCGACTTTCGCGCGGCGTTGATGAGCGCCGAGGCGGAGGTGGTCGCGGCGAAGGCGTCGGTGGCGAACTTCGACGCGGAGATTGCGCGGCAGCCGTCGCTGGTCGAGCAGGCGCGCGGGACGCTGCGTGCCGACGACGCATCGATCAGTTTTGCTCGGGCTAACGCGTCGCGTTACCAGAACCTTTCCGACGCCGGCGCTGGGACGGCACAGGAACAGCAACGCGCTTCGAGCACACTCGCGCAGCAGCTTGCGCAGCAGTCGCACGATCAGGCGGCGTTGCTGGCCACCGAGCAGAATCTGGACGTGCTGCGCACGCAGCGCGACAAGGCGGCAGGCGCGCTGCAACATGCCGAGGCTGCGCTCGAGCAGGCGAAGCTGAACCTCTCGTATACGGAGATCCGCGCGCCCGTCGACGGCAAGGTCGGCCGCCGATCGGCGCGGGTCGGCGCGTTCGTGACGCCTGGCGCGCCGGTGCTGGCGATCGTGCCGCTATCGGATGCGTACGTGGTCGCCAACTTCCAGGAAAGCCAGATCACCAACATGCGGCCGGGTGAAACCGTGCGCGTGACGGTGGATAGCCTGCCCGGCGTCGTGATCCGCGGCCGGATCGATAGTCTCGCTCCCGCGACCGGCGTCAGCTTCGCGCCAATCGCGCCCGACAACGCCACCGGCAACTTCACGAAGGTCGTGCAGCGGGTACCCGTCAAGATCACGATCGATCGCGGCCAGGCGAAGGCGTCGGCATTGAGCGTGGGGCTTTCGGTCGAGGCGGAAGTCAAGGTAGGCCACGGTGACGAAGCCACGGCCGAGGGAGCGGAAAGAGAATGAACACGAGCGAATACTCCTTGCGCGGTGTCGTCGCCGCGCTTCTGACCTGTATTGCGCTGACGGCATGTACGGTGGGTCCGAACTTCGAACGTCCACAGACGGCTACGCCGCGGGTGTTCGAGCGCACGCAAGCCGCGCAGTCGCCGAGCCGCGCCGTGCAAGCCCAGTTCGGTCCAGACTGGTGGACGCTGTTCAACGATCCGGTATTGAACGATCTGGAAAAGCAGTTAGCCGACGCCAATCTGGACGTCGCAGCGGCCTCCGCGCGTTTGCTGCAAAGCCGGGCCGAGCGCCGCGTGGTCGGCGCGGCCGAGTACCCGACCCTCGACGGCGCCGCTTCGTACAACCGCGAACGCGGCAGCGAAAACGGCATCCTGTCGCTGCTCGGCGTTACCCCGACGCAGAGCCAGCCGCAATCGGCTTCGGGCAGCGCGCCGCTCGGGGTGGCGGCCATGCCGGGCTCCAATGGCTCGCCCGCCTATAACCTGTATCAGGCTGGGTTCGATGCGTCGTGGGAGATCGATCTGTGGGGGCACGTGCGCCGCAGCGTCGAAGCGGCGACCGCGATGTCAGAGGCCTCGTACGAGGACCGCAACGCCGTGCTGTTGAGCGCGCGCGCGGAGCTGGCGCGCGACTATATCGAGCTGCGCGACACGCAGGACCTGCTCCAGATCGCGAAACAGAATCTCGACATCGCCAATGATGCGCTCAAGCTCACGCGGGTTCGTGCGCATGAAGGCGTCACCACCGATCTCGACGTATCGAACGCCGCCGCGCACGTGGAAAACATCGAAAGCCTGATTCCGACGCTGGAGTCGCGCTCCGAGACCACGATCAACGCGATCGGGCTGCTGCTCGGGCAGGAACCCGGGGCGCTGCGGCAGACGCTTGCCGCGCCTCGCGAGGTGCCGGTGTTGCCCGCACAGGTGCCGATCGGCTTTCCGTCGGAGCTCGTGCAGCGCCGGCCCGATATCCGCAAGGCGGAGGCGGACCTGCATGCGGCGACCGCGACGGTCGGCGTCGCGAAGGCCGATTTCTATCCGCGCATTACGCTGAACGGTAGCGCGGGCCTGCAGAGCCTGCAATTGTCGAATCTCGGCAGCTGGGCGTCCGGGCAGTTCGTCGTGGGACCGTCGATCACGTTGCCGATCTTCGAGGGCGGTCGTCTGAAGGGCACGCTGCAATTGCGTGAAGCGCAGCAACAGGAAGCCGCCATCGTCTACAGGCAGACGGTGCTGCGGGCGTGGCAAGAAGTCGACGATGCGCTCGTCACCTACGATGCCGAACAACGCCGCCGCGAGCGGTTGGCCGCGGCCGTCAGCATGAACGAGCGCGCGCTCGTGGTCGCGCGGGCACGCTACAAGGCGGGCGCGCTCGACTATCTCGACGTGCTGAACGTGCAGCGGCAACTGCTCGAAGCGCAGAGCAATCTGCAGACGAGCAAAGCCACCGCCGCGACCAATCTGATCACGCTCTGCAAAGCGCTGGGAGGGGGATGGGAATCGACCTACGGCGGGTAACCAACGCGCCGGCGATGTCGTGGAAATCGCGTCCGGAGTGGAGACCGCCGCGACGCGGCCGCGCTCAGGCGTCGGTCGCTCTGATCGGTTGTCCTGAGATGCGCGCGTGCAGCCGTGGTGTCGCGAAGTCGAGAAAGGCGCGCAGCTTCAAAGGCAACGGCGTTTGCCCCGCATGCACGAGATGGATCGGCAACGGCGCCGATTCGAACGCATCGAGCACGACACGAAGCTCGTTCGCACGGATCGCGTCCGCCACCTGGTAGGAGAGCACACGTATCAGTCCGACGCCGAGAATCGCCGCCGCGATCGCGGCGTCCGCCGTGTTCACGGTGAGGCGAGACTGCACCGGCACGGTCAGCACCGACTGGCCGGAGCCGAAGGTCCAGGCGCGCGTCGACTCGAGCACCTCGAACGTGATGCAGCGATGCGCGCCGAGATCCGCTGGTCTGGCCGGCACACCCTGCGCATCGAGGTACGCGGGACTGCCGCAGATGACCCGGCGCACCACGCCGACGCGCCTCGCGACCAGCGTGCTGTCGGGGAGTTCGCCGATCCGGATCGCGACGTCGGCGTGCTCGTCGAGCAGATGCACGATGCGGTCCGTCAGCACGAGATCGATGTCGATTTCGGGGTAGTGCGCCAGAAAATCCGCGACTACCGGCACGACGTGCAGACGGCCAAAAACGATCGGCGCGGTGACCACCAGTTGGCCCCTCGGTGCCGCGTATTCGCCCGTCGCGGCGCGCTCGGCTTCGCCGATCTCTTCGAGAATCCGCCGGCACGCGGCGACGTAGGAAGCGCCGGCCTCGGTCAACGATAGCTGGCGCGTGGTGCGGTGAAGCAAACGTGTTTTCAGATGCGATTCGAGTTCTCCAACCTTGCGGCTGACCGTGGCGAGCGGCATGTCGAGCCGGCGGGCGGCAGCCGACAGACTGCCCGCATCGACGACCGCGACGAGGATGGACATCGCTTCGAGACGGTTCATGATCCTCTCGTTCGATGGAAGGATGAATCTCGATCCTGACGGATTCTCTTGATCAACGCAAGCGCGTAACGTTCATGACCGGAAGCCGGAGGGCGGCATGTCGCCGCAAAAGCCGGAGCGAGTAAAATAAGGAGCTTTGCAGTGCGCGACTCAACCCACCTCACCGATCGTTCCGCCGCGCCCGCATTCGCGTCGCGCGGAAAGATCCTCATGATGGCGATCGTCGCCGGCGCGGTGATCACCAACATTTACTGCACGCAGCCGATCCTGCCGCTGATCGCGGCGGGCCTGCGCGTCGACGTGACGACGGTCGACCTGGTCGCCGCGGCGGCACTGCTCGGTTTTTCGAGCGGGCTCGCATTGCTGCTGCCGCTCGGCGATCGGTTCGACCGCCGCAAGCTCGTGCTGATCCAGATCGCGCTCGCGTGCGTGTTCGGCGTCGCCGCGGCCGTCGCGCCCGGCATCTGGTCGCTCGTCGGGGCGTCGTTTGGTCTCGGCATCGTCAGCTGCGTTCCGCAGCAACTGGTGCCGTTCGCCGCCGTCATGTCGCAGCCGAGCGAGCGCGGGCGTAACGTCGGCACCGTCGTGAGCGGGATCATGATCGGCATCCTGGCCGGACGTACGGTCGCCGGCGTGATCGGGGCGGCATACGGATGGCGCGCGGTGTACGGCGCCGAAGCGGCCTTCATGGTGCCGGTCTGGATCGCGGCCGCGGCGCTGCTGCCGCGCGGCGTGCCGTCGACAAACCTCTCCTATGGACGTCTGCTCGCCTCGCTGTGGCCGCTTGCGCGCGACAATCGTCCAATTCGCGAATCGATGCTGATCCAGGCTTTGCTGTGGGCGTGTTTCAACGCGTTCTGGGTCAATCTCGCGGCGCTTCTCGCGAGCGGACCGTGGCATCTCGGCAGCGCGTGGGCGGGCGGTTTCGGCGTAATCGGCGCGGCCGGCGCGTTCGCCGCTTCACTCGGCGGCAATGCGACCGATCGCGTCGGGTTCCGCAAGGTGATCGGCGCCAGCATCGGCATCGTCACGCTCGCGTATCTACTGCTGTCGGGCGCGGCGAGCTCGCTGACGCTGTTGATCGTCGGCGTGATCGTGCTCGATATCGGCGTGCAGTCCGGCCTTGTATCGAATCAGACGCGCGCTTTTGCCGTCGATCCGAAAGCTCAGGGGCGCATCAACAGCCTTTATATGACGGCCACGTTTTTCGGCGGTGCGGTCGGCGCGACGCTTAGCGGCTGGCTGATGGCGCGCTATGGCTGGACCGGCATCGTCGTATTCGGCATCGCGCTCGGCGTGCTCGCCGCCGCGATTCACTGGATCGGCGCGAATCGGGGAACGGTAGTCGATGTAGAGGCAACCCCCGATTGATCGCGCGTTACCGCCTGGTTCGAACGTCGTTGACTGCAGAGGTGAATCATGAAGGTCGCGATGAAAACTGTCGTCCGTAAAGATGATGCTCCGACGATCGTGCATGCGATGAAGTCGGTCGATCCCGACGCGAAAGTCGAAGTCGACGTCGTCATCCGAAACCGCTTCGCCGGATCGGATCGCCGCGCCGTTGGATGGCCCGGATGCGATCCATGCTGGCCCGTGGATGAACCTTTTGTCCAGGCAAACCGCGGCGATTGTCGTCAGAATCCAGAGGACCAGTTTGACGCGAGTCAGGTATGAGCAAAAACCCGAAAACTGCCGTGCAGGAAATTCATGAAGCACCGTCTGCCGGTGAATCGATGTCGGGTGCCGACATCATCTTGCGCGTGCTCAGCGAACAGGGCGTCGATACCGTGTTCGGCTATAGCGGCGGTGCAATCCTGCCGACCTACGACGCTGTGTTCCGTTTCAACGAACTGCATGCACACGATCCGGCACGGCAGATCAACCTCGTCGTACCGGCCAACGAACAGGCTGCGGGCTTCATGGCCGCGGGCTATGCGCGCGCGAGCGGCAAGGTCGGCGTTTTCATGGTCACGTCCGGCCCCGGCGCGACCAACGCGGTGACGCCGATCGCCGACTGCAACGGCGATTCGGTGCCGGTCGTGCTGATCTGCGGACAGGTGCCGCGCGGCGCGATCGGCAGCGATGCATTCCAGGAGGCGCCGGTGTTCAACATCATGTCGGCGTGCGCGAAGCAGGTATTTCTCATCACCGATCCGGACAAACTCGAACAGACACTGCGCACTGCATTCGAAGTCGCGCGCACCGGACGGCCCGGCCCCGTCGTCGTCGATGTGCCGAAAGATATCCAGAACTGGACCGGTAGGTGGCAGGGGCAGGGCACGCTCGCGTTTCGCGGCTACTCCGATCGTCTTCGCAAGGTGGCCAAAGGCGCGCATCTCGACCACGGCAAGCGCGCCGAGTTTTTCGATTTGCTCGCGCAAAGCCGGCGTCCGCTGCTGTATGTCGGCGGCGGCATCATCACAGCTGGGGCGACCCGGGAGCTGCGGCAGTTCGCCGAGCGTTACCGGATTCCCGTGGTGCATTCGTTGATGGGGCTCGGCACGATATCGGTAAAACACGAACTGGGCCTTGGCATGCTCGGCATGCACGGGGCAGCCTGTGCGAACTATGCAGTGGAGGATTGCGATTTTCTGATCGCGGTGGGCGCACGGTTCGACGACCGCGTCGCCGGCGGCCGCCCCCACGCCTTTGCGCCGCGAGCGCGCTACGTCGCGCACATCGATATCGACGAGGCCGAAATCAACAAGGTGAAACGCGCGCATTGGGCCCATGTCGGCGATGCGAAGAACGCGTTGCTATCGTTGATGGACTACGATGCACAGTTCGAGGCTCCGGCGGCGTGGCTCGACCATATTGGCGAACTGAAGCGGCATTACGGCATGAACTACGAGCGCAACAGCCCGCTGATCCAGCCGCAGTTCGTCGTCGAAAAGCTCAGCGAGATCACCGGCGGCCGGGCCATCGTGACTACCGGCGTGGGGCAGCACCAGATGTGGGCTGCGCAGTTCTTCGACTTCGTCGAGCCGCGAAGCTTTCTGAGTTCGGGCAGCATGGGGACGATGGGCTTCGGGCTGCCCGCGGCGATCGGCGCGCAGATAGGGCGCCCGGATGCCCTCGTGATCGACATCGACGGCGATGGCAGCATGCGGATGAATATCGGCGACCTCGAGACCGCGACCACGTATGGCGTTCCAATCAAGGTGCTGTTGCTCAACAACGTCGGTGACGGGATGATCCGGCAGTGGCAGCGTCTCTTTTATGACGGACGCTTATGCGTGAGCGACAAGTCACTTCATCGGAAGGACTTCGTGATGGCGGCCAAGGCCGACGGGTTCGAGTTTGCGCAGCGCGTCGAGTCGATCGCCGAATTGGAAGGCAAGCTCCGAGCTTTCGTCGGATTCCCCGGACCGGCTTTTCTCGAAGTGATGATCGACCAGAACGCCGATGTGTTTCCGATGGTCGGGCCGGGACAAAGCTATGCGGAGATGATCACCGGGCCTTTCATCCCCTCTCGCAATGAGCAGGAAGCTGGCGGCAAGCACGCGGTGCGTCAGGCGGCGTCGGATATGTTCTAAGTGAAGTGAGCCGGCTTTGGGCCGGCTCACTAGGCGCTTCGAGTCGCGACTTGCGGGGCGCGAAGCGGGAAGGGCATCAATTGCGTGTGGTGCGGGCCGCTCAGGCGCGCGGAATCTTAGCAATGGCGACAATTTCGACCGCAGCGTTGGCGGCAACCTCGCTATGCGAAAACGCCGAGCGCGCATGGGCCGCCTTGTCGGCGACCACGGCGGCGAACGCCTCCAAAACGCCGCCGACCACGGCGGGCTGATCGTAGCAGCCATCGGCTGAACTCGCGTGCATGCGCAATGGGCAAGCGAACACGACCGCTACCTGTCGTCCCTCGGATTGCCTGCAACGGCGGAGCCATTCCAGCAAACGCAGATCAGCGATGACGCTCGCGAATTCGGCCAGGCTGTGGATGGCAGCCATCTCGCTAGGGGAAGCATCCTTAACTCGTTTCACATCGCGCTGAAGTTCAAGGCTGTCTGGATAGTGTCATCTTGCGTGCGTTCTTGCCTGCGGTTACTGGCAAGACCGGTGGCAGATTGATTACGTCCTACGCCGGTCCGCTCCATTACGCGGCGGAATAGTGTCTATGACGCCGCGTCTATAGAGCGATCATTCTGGCTAGCCTAATGTAGTCCAACAGCGACGGTTCGGAAGGCACGGTGTACGGCCAAATCCCGAGCGTTCTCCATTGCGGGTGACCAGTAGGTCTGCCCGATACCGGGAAAAGTGAAATGTCCTACGCGCAATCACCACCGCAAGCGGCGCCGCGCGGACTCGAGCGCGAGTCCGCAGCGTGCATCATTCCACGACGATATCCGCACGCGGAAGATTTGCGAAATGACGATTCGCGAGCAGGACATTCGGGTGCAATCGAGCCCATGACGTATAACGGTTCGCGAACCTCCGCCGCAAACAAGCCCGATTTCCCCAATCTGATGTTCGCCCCCGATTACCCGGTCCATTCCGATCGGGACCGAAACTCATAGCGTTCCGACGAAGCGCGCTTCAGACGCTTTGCGGCGCTTGTGCTTACAGCACACGTACACGCCCGGTTCGCATCGCCGGGCTGGTGCGTGAGGCGCACGGCCTCTCACAAGCACTTCATTCGCAGTCCAACTCAGAGCAATACATCTAAAGCGCCGTGCGTTGCCTGACGAGCGCGAAGGGAAAGCCATGCCCTTTTTCGAGTATCGCGGCTTGCGTCGGTGTGTCAGCGTCCCGCTCATCGCGGGCGCCGCGGTTGCATCATGCTGCCGGGTAGCAACCGTCCATGCAACCGAGGGCGGGGGGAACAACTATCCGGTCGGCGTGAACACACTGCTGCCGGGCATTCAGCCCGCCCCAGGCAATCACTTGTATGTCTACCTGCAAGACTACGAAGCGACCACGCTGGCAGGAAACAACGGCGACCCATCGAGCAGCGTATCGGATTTTTCGCTTCATGCGCAGGCATTGGCATTCCGCTTGTCGCACGTGTGGCGGGACGTGACGCTGTTCGGTGCGACGCTCGAGTCGAGGACCAACATCCCGTTCGTCAATCTCGACGTGCACTTCGACGCGCACACGCCAAAAGGTCGGGTATACAAGAGCGGGCATGCGACGGGGCTGTCCGATCTGACGCTCGGACCGCTTTTCCTCGGCTGGCATATCGGCAACCTGCATCAGGTGATTGGCCTCGAATTTTTTGTCCCGACAGGCAGCTACGACCCGGGCCGGATCGTCAATCCCGGCCGCAACTACTATTCGATGCAGCCGAATTACGCGGTCACATGGTTGCCGACGCCGAATATCGAATTCAGCGCGCGAGCGCTTTACAGCGTGAACTCGGTCAATCACGCTACCGATTATCACTCCGGCAATGAATTCATCGTCGACTACAACGCCGGTTATCGCTTCACGCCGATGTGGCAGGTCGGCGTGAGCGGGTATTTCTACAAGCAGACGACGGACGATTTACAACACGGCGTTCCGGTCAACGGCAATGGCAACCGCGGACAGGCGTTGGGCGTGGGCCCGTCGATCGCATACGGCAATCGCAAGTTTTCCGTCGCACTCAAGTACCAGCGCGAAATGATGGTCCGCAACCGGCCAGAAGGAAACCGCGTCTGGCTGCAGATGTATATGCCGTTTCAATAGTAGATGTGCGATCGAAGCCTCGTCGTCGATCCGCATCGCATGAGGAGAGACGAGCTTCATTCCACGACGGAATAGTGTCCATGACCCGACATGCGTAGTACTGAACATATCGACGCGGTACTGTAGATAACAGAAAGACACACGACGCGTTCACGATGCGACGAATGCAATAAGTGTCCATGATTTGCGCGTTGTTTGCCGATGCATCCATCACTGACCTGATAAGGAGTCGCTTCGCACATGAGTACAACGAATTACACCAACGCGGAGCCGCGCGCGTGCTCCAGTTGTGAATATCCAATCAATCCCAACACGGAGGTGACACCATGTCCGTCGCGCTAATCACTGGAGCAAGCCGAGGTATCGGCGCAGCCATTGCGGCCGCCTTGGGCAGGCAAGGCTACAAGGTCGTCGTCAATCATCGCAACAGCGCGGCTCAGGCCGATGACGTGGTCGCCACGATCGCTGCGGCCGGCGGTGAAGCCATCGCGATTAAAGCCGACGTCACCCGGTCTGACGACGTCGCCGCGATGGTGGAGCACGTGATCGAGCGCTGGGGCGGAGTCGACGTCCTCGTGCACAACGCGCTGACGCCGTATGACGTGACCTCGTTCGCCGACCTGAGCTGGGAGCAGCTTGGCGGAAAGCTGGATACGGAACTGCACGCCGCCTTTCTGGCAACCAAGGCCGTGGTTCCGGGCATGATGACCCGGAGGCATGGCCGGCTCATCTATCTGAGTGCGCTGCTGTCACGTCGGCCGCGCAACGGGATGATCACGCTCGGCACCGCGAAGGCTGCTCTCGACCAGTTTGTGCGCTATGTCGCGCTTGAATTGGCGCCGCACGGCATTACCGCCAATCTCGTCGCGCCGACCACCGTCGAAGGTGCGACCTCGGCAGGCCTGATTTCCGCGGAGCGCCTGAAGGCGATCGCGGCATCGATACCGATGGGCCGGCTCGCGCATCCGACGGAAGTGGCCGATACGGTCGTCTACCTCGCAGGCGAAGCGTCGGGCTTCACCACCGGGCACTACCTTCCCGTCAGCGGCGGCTTTGGAATTGAGTAAGCACGGCAGGTCGCCGAATCGGATCCACGGCCTCGCGAAACACACTTTCAATTGCATCTGATTGTCCTGACAGGAGATTCACATGACGAAGCTCTCGATCGACCTGACTTATGTTGGTGCGGGTATTCACGAAGAACTGGTCGCGCATGTCGCTGATCAGGAGGGATATTTCGAAGATGAAGGCGTTCACGTCGCGTTGCGTGACGGCGCCGTCTGGAAAACCGAGCGCGTGCGCGCCGGCGCAACCATCGGTCTGGGCCGCGCTTTATTGTCGCGGATGACCGACGGCATCAAATGGACGGCGCTGAGCGTCAATACGCACCAACCGCTGTTCTGGTTCGTCGGCGCTAATGGCGTGCGGTCGATGGAACAGCTGCGTGGCCGCCGTCTGGCCGTGCACGGGGCGCGCACCGCGCCGGGTGTGTTCGCGCGGATCGTGTTGCGCAAGCACGGGCTGGATCCCGATCGCGACGTCGAGTGCGTCGAGCGAATCCCCGGCGACTACCAGATGGATTTGCGGCGTCTGCGCGACGGAACGATCGACGCGGCTTACGTGGGCAGCACGTTGTCGGCAGAACAGGTGGCACGCGAAGAAGGCTTTTCGGTGTTGGCCTGGGTCGGCGATCACTTCCAGATCCCCACCGTGGGGCTCGCGGTTGACCCTTCGCGCATCGCACTCGACGACCCGGCGCTGCAAGCGCTGGTACGCGCGTACAAACGATCGCTGAAAACGATCGCCGAACAGCCGAGCCTCGCGGTCGAACATATCGCGTCGATGTTGGGGCGACTCACGCGCAGCGAAGCGGAACAACACTACGAACGCTACATCCGGCCGCATTTCACCTCCGATGGCCGGGTCGATCTCGCGCTTGCGAAACGGGGGGTGGCAGCGGTCGCCGCCGAACTGGGGCTCGCCACGAAAGGGGCCGACGAGATGTACCTGGCGACGTTGTAATCGGGTAGTCAAGTCAATCGGGTCGAGTTGGAGAAGGTGTCGAAGTACTTCGCCACTTACCTTCTCGTCCCGGGTTCGCGGGCGCGATGCGCTTCCGTGGCGTTTGGAAACGCAGCCCCCGCATAACGTTGGATTTGGAGACCGCGTCATGCCTAACACGCAGAAAAGACGAGAGCTGGCATCCGACTCTGCCATCGCCACGCTGCAGCCGAATCTGCCGGCGACGACGGTGGCGGACGTGAGCGCGACCGACTTCAGGCAGGCGCTGTCCAGCGCGATCACGCCGGTCACGATTCTCGCCACCGATGGGCCCAACGGAAGGGCGGGTGTGACCTGCTCGGCCGTTTGCTCCGTATGCGACACGCCGCCGACCGTGCTCGCCTGTGTGAACCGCAAAAGCTTCGCCAATGGCGTAATCAAGGCGAATGGCGTACTCACGCTCAACTGGCTCGGAGCCGAACAGAGCGAACTTTCGCAGCTCTTCGCCGGCGTCGGTGCCGCCACCATGCAGGAACGGTTTGCCGGCAGCGAGTGGGGAACCCTCGCGAGCGGTGCGCCGTATTGCAAACAGGCGCTGATGACGCTCGATTGCCATCTCGTCGATGCGATCGAGTTCGGCACGCATAGCCTGTTGTTCGCTCGCGTGATCGCGACGATTCAGTCGGACGACGGCCGGCCGCTTGCCTACTATCAGCGCGCCTATGTAACGACTCACCCCGCCACCTGTTAATCAGCGGTCTCTTCACTTCATTACGCAAAAGGAATAGTCATGATCCGAACCGGTCGCCAATACCTCGAATCCCTGAATGACGGGCGTCAAGTCTGGGTGGGAAACGAAAAGATCGACAACGTCGCCACGCATCCGAAAACGCGCGATTATGCGCAGCGTCACGCGGATTTTTACGACCTGCATCATCGTGAGGATTTGCAGGACGTCCTGACCTACGTCGACGAGAACGGCGGGCGCCGTTCGATGCAATGGTACGGACATCACAACAAGGATCAACTACGGCGCAAGCGGAAGTATCACGAAACGGTGATGCGGGAAATGGCCGGCGCGTCGTTTCCGCGTAGTCCGGACGTGAACAACTACGTGCTGCAGACTTACCTCGACGATCCAGTGCCGTGGGAGAAGCAATCGATCGGCGCGGACGGCCATATCAAGGCAAAGAACATCGTCGATTTCGTCAACTTCGCGAAAGACCACGATTTCAATTGCGCGCCGCAATTCGTCGATCCGCAAATGGACCGCTCGAATCCTGACGCACAGGCACGCTCGCCGGGCCTTCAGATCGTCGAGAAGAACGAAAAAGGCATCGTCGTCAACGGCATCAAGGCGATCGGCACGGGTGTCGCATTCGCCGACTGGATTCATATCGGCGTGTTCTTCCGGCCTGGCATACCCGGTGAGCAGGTTATTTTCGCGGCTACGCCGGTCAATACGAAGGGAGTGACGATCGTCTGCCGGGAAGGCCTCGCGAAGGAGGACTCGATAGAACATCCGCTCGCATCGCAGGGGGATGAACTGGACGGCATGACGCTTTTCGAAAACGTATTCATTCCGTGGTCACACGTGTTTCACATCGGCAATCCCGAGCATGCGAAGCTCTATCCGCAACGGGTTTTTGACTGGCTCCACTACCATGCACTGGTACGTCAGATGGTGCGCGCGGAGTTGATGGCGGGCCTTGCTGTGCTGATCACCGAGCATATCGGAACCAGCAAGATTCCCGCGGTGATGACGCGGGTCGCGAAGCTGATCGGGTTCCATCAGGCGATGCTCGCGCACGTGATCGCGGCGGAAGAACTCGGGTTTCATACGCCGGGGGGGCACTACAAGCCGAATATTCTCATCTACGACTTTGGACGCGCACTGTATCTTGAGCACTTCTCGGCGATGATCTACGAGCTCGTCGACCTGTGCGGGCGCAGTGCGCTGATCTTCGCGAGCGAGAAGCAGTGGAACGATGCGACGCTCAAGCCGTGGTTCGAGCGCCTGAACAGCGGCCCGGTCGGCAAGCCGCACGACCGCCTGAAGATAGGCCGAGTGATCCGCGACCTGTTCCTGACGGACTGGGGCAGCCGTCTGTTCGTGTTCGAAAACTTCAATGGCACGCCGCTGCAAGCGATTCGCACGCTGACGATGCAGCGCGCCGAGTTCTCCGGCTCGGGCCCGTACGCGAAGCTCGCCCGGCGCGTCTGCGGAATCGAGTCCGAAATCGACGACGACAGCGACTACAAGGCGACCGCGGACTACGCGAAGGCGCTCGACTCGGCGCGGCATCAGGAGTCGCTGGCATTGAGCGGCACCATGGCCATCTGAATAGTCAACGGCTCGGATCAACGTGTGACTCGAGCGGCGGGCAATGCGAGTACCGTGCATGAGCACGGTACCGTTCTTTCGCAACAACGGGAGTCTTGAATGCTAGTCATCTCCGATCCACGCGAATTTAGACTATCGGGGTCGGTGGTGTCGATCGGCATGTTCGATGGGGTCCATCACGGACACCGACATGTGCTGCAGAAGTTGCGGGAACGAGGTGCGGTCTCGTCGCTTCCTACGGTGGTGGTCACGTTCGATCCTCATCCGCTCGCCACCTTGCGTCCCGCCGCCTGTCCCGCGTTCCTGTCCACGCTCGAAGGTCGGATGTCGCTGCTCGCATCCACAGGCCACGTCGACTATTGCGTGGTGCTGCGGTTCGATCGGGCTCGCAGCGAAGAGTCCGCGGACGATTTCGTCGAGCAAACGCTGGCGGGCAGACTGGGCATGCGCTCACTCGTCGTCGGCGAGAACTTTGCGTGCGGCAGCGGGCGACGGGGCGATATCGAGTATCTGAGTGCGCTCGGCGGCCGACTCGGGTTCGAGGTCGTTCCGGTGCCGTTGCTACTCGATTCGCGCATCGCGGGTGGCGCGCATTGCTCGTCGAGCGAGACCAGACGTTTGATCCAGCGAGGCGATATCGTCGCGGCCAATGCGATGCTGGCCCGTCCGCACGAGTTGCCCGGCACCGTGCACGGCCTGCTCGCGGCGCCTTGCCATGCAATCGACTTGACCGTGCCCGGTGACATGTGTTCACCCCCCGCCGGAAACTACGCCGGCATGTTGAAAAAGCAGGGCGCGTCGCCATGGACCAGCGCGATCCTGCAGGTACGCGAGCAACAACCCGGCCGCGGTGGCCGCGCGGTTCGCGTGCTGGCCGCGAGAACCACGAAGATCGTCATCGGTGACGCAATGACCGTTAGGTTCCTCGATCGAACCAGCGTGACTGCGAGCCGCGTTGCGGTCGGCACGACAGCCGATCCAAAGTAATTGAGGTGACTACTATCATGAACGAGTTCGTTTATACGAGCCATGCTCAGCGCGTCGTATTTGGTGCCGGAGCTTTGAGCCGGCTGGAAGCGGAAGTCGAGCGGCTGCGCGCCCATCGCGCATTGATACTCGCGACTCCCGATCAGCGCGAGGACGCCGAGCGCGTTGGGGCACTTCTCGGCGCGCGCGTAGCTGGCGTGTTTGCGAAAGCGGCCATGCATGTGCCTATCGAAGTTGCCCGCGAGGCACGCGAGGTGGCGCGCCGTCTCGACGCTGACTGTGCGATCGCCATCGGTGGAGGATCAACGACAGGACTCGGAAAGGCCATTGCATTGGAGTCGGACTTCCCGATCCTCGCTATTCCGACGACTTACGCCGGCTCTGAAATGACACCGATCTACGGCATCACCGAAGCGGGTTTAAAAAAGACCGGCCGCGACAGTCGCGTGATACCGAGGACAGTGATTTACGATCCCGAGCTCACGTATTCGTTGCCGGTATCGCTGAGCGTGAGCAGCGCGATCAATGCGATTGCTCATGCGGCTGAAGGCCTTTACGCGGTGGACGCAAATCCGATCACGGATCTGGTCGCGGGCGAGGGCATCGCCGCGATCGGACGGGCACTGCCGCTACTGACTCTCGATGCCGACGATGCGAACGTACGGCGCGCACGCGCGGATGCGCTGTATGGCGCATGGCTGTGCGGATCGGTGTTGGGGGCGGTGACAATGTCGCTGCACCATAAGCTTTGCCATACGCTCGGCGGAAGCTTCGACCTGCCGCACGCGCAGACGCACGCGATCATCTTGCCGCACGCACTGGCCTACAACGCGAAGGCCGCCACACGTGCGATGGGGCGGATCGCGAGCGCGCTTTATGGCGTCAGCGCACCGCAAGCCGTGTTCGACCTCGCGGAAAAGAACGGCGCACGGCTGGCGCTGAAAGACATCGGCATGAAAGAGTCGGACCTCGACAAGGCGTGCGCGATCGCGCTGCAGAATCAGTATCCGAATCCCAGGGCGCTAGAAAAGTCGGCGATCAGGCAATTGCTACAGGACGCCTACGAAGGCGTGCGGCCGAGTATGTGACACGGCGAGTTCAGCAAGCGGTGTGACATAGGCTTTCGCATCGCTCGATTAGCCGTTATCCACGCAACTTCCTCCGGAGCCAAACATGCGCAATCTCGACGAACACACTGTCACGGACGCAGTGCTCGATCTGCTGGCCGCTACGCCGGATCCCCGTTTGAAGTTCGTCCTCACGAGCCTCATTACTCATTTGCACGATTTCGCTCGCGACGTCGAACTGACCGAAGCCGAATTGCGCGCTGGGATCGAATTTCTGACCCGGACCGGGCACAAGTGCGACGACAAACGTCAGGAATTCATCCTGTTGAGCGACGTGCTGGGATTGTCGATGCTGACCGTCGCGATGAACAACAGGAAGCCGCGAGGTTGCACGGAATCGACGGTGTTCGGCCCATTCCACGTGGACGGCGCGCCCGAGTACGCAAATGGCGCGGACATCGCCAATGGGGCATCGGGCGAACCTTGCATCGTGCGTGGCACGGTGAAGAACCTCGACGGCGTACCGGTGGCGGGTGCGCGGATCGAAGTGTGGCAGGCCGACGCCGCGGGTAATTACGACGTTCAGTACCCGGATCTCGACATCCATCAGGCGAGAGGCGTGCTCAGCTCACAGGAGGACGGCAGCTTCGAATTTCGTACCGTGCTCGCCGTCGCCTACCCGATTCCGGACGATGGCCCGGTCGGGGAACTGCTGCGCGCGACTGCGCGACACCCGTGGCGTCCTGCGCACCTTCATTTCATGATCAACGCAAAGAACTATCAGACCCTTGTCACGCATGTGTTCCGCGAAGGGGATCGCTATCTGGATTCCGATGCCGTATTCGGCGTGAGAGAAACGCTGGTGGCGGAGTGGGTCAAACAGCCGGACGGTGGCTACACACTAGACTACGATTTTGTGCTGAACTCAGTGAACTGAGCCAGGCGGTGCACATATCGTGTGTGCCGCAGCCGTAGCAAAGATCTTGCGACGCCCGCGGATTCCGATGCGAACTTCCATCCGGATTCGCGTTCGGGTTTCCATTCGATCCCGCCGTGGCGGAATGCAGTTCAGCACCGCGTCGAAAAGAGCTTGCGAAAGGTATTGCGAAGCCACTGGTTGCCGGGCTCGAGGTGACATCGATCGTGCCAGTACTGGGCGATTTCGAGCCTGGGCAGCTCGATCGGCGGCTCAACCAGTTGCAGATCGAGATCGCGGCACATTGCAACGGCGAGGCTTCGCGGCACGGTCGCGATAACATCCGAGTGTTTCGCTATCAGCGCCGCCGACGTAAAGACCGGAACCCGACACACGATGTTCCGGCTCGGTACCTCGGACTCGATGAGCCGCTCTACGGCCAGGTGTTCGTGACCGGTGCCCAGTGCGGACACGAGTGCATGCTTCTCCGCGATGAAATCCGCTTTGCTCGGATGACTGCCGATGCGCGGGTGGTCCCTGCGCGTTACGCTCACATAGGACTCAGTCCACAGCGGGACGCGCCGGATACCCATCGTCAGCGAAGGGAAGGAGCCGATCGCGAGGTCGACGAGACCCGATTCGAGCCACAGATCTAGATGTTGCGCATCGCAGGGAATCGACTGTACGCAGATGCCGGGTGCTTCCGCCGCGAGATAGTTCAGAAGTGCCGGGAAGATCTTGATTGCCCCCGCATCGACCAGAAAGAAACTGAATTTGCGTGTCGACATCTTCGGATCGAATGATGCGTACTCGGAGCGAAGAGCGCGAAAGTTCTTGAGTATCGACCTCACTGGTCCCGACAGCTCGAGCGCTTTGGGCGTCGGCTCCATGCGCAATCCCACACGCACGAACAGCGGGTCGCCAAAATACAGTCGCAGCCGCGCGAGCGTCTTGCTCAACGCGGGCTGCGAAAGGTTGAGCACGCGCGCGGCTTTGGTGAGGCTGTGTTCGGTCAGCAGGACATCGAATACTTGCAGATGGTGAAGATCGAGTTCGAGGTCGCTCTCACTCTTTTGAGGAATGGTGTGCATGCAGAAGCAGCCCTATCAATCTCTGATTGGCCACTGTAGCCGATTCAGAAATCGCTGCCACTCGGCGTTATCACCGACGTCGTGCGTGCTTTTCAAAGCGCGCCAATCGCCAAATCCTGCCGCCGTGGAGTGTACCGTGGCGAGCACGCATGGTTCTGTGATTATTCGAAATATCTGGAACGAACGGCCGATACCGCACGCACGCATCCCGGAGCTGAAGATCGCCGTTTCGGATCACTGTGAACGGGCCGGTGTCGGCAGGCTGGCGGCGACCAACCACCGAGCCGAGCGCGCAGTCATGCGATAGGCTACCCTGTCAGGTGTCGAAGTAATGAAAATGGTCAGGAAAATGGCAGATGCATGACGCGGGTATTAGCGGACTGTGTCGAGCAATCCTATTCGCCGATTATATAAGTGATCCTGATCTTCCAGGAACCGCGTCGTCACAATATTCTTATCGCGACACAACCCCTGTCCATCGTTTGCGTTCTCGGGGGCAACATGCCTGGCCTTTTCCCGAGCCGCATAGCAAATTGACGACTACCATGGAACACATCAGCCCGGACCGGTGCGAGCAATCGCCGTGCTTATTGACCCCCATACTCCGCGTTTATGCGGTCGAGTTCGCCCGATTGGCGTGCCTGCTCAAGCTCCTGCTTAACCTGGGCCCGGGTCTTTCCCATTGGAGCGCCAGCGTCACTCCTCGTGGCGGGCACACCACCCACAGAATTTGCCGAAGACACGCTGGGATTTGTGGGCTGTGTTGCGGGCGCCATATCCTGCGCCTGGACATATCCGAACGCAATAACCGCGGCGATTGCTACCACGACTTTTGGCGATTTCATATCTATGTACTCCATGAAGTTCGATAGGTTTGGTTTTCTTACTCGCGGCCCAATCAACGCGTGGTCATTGAAATTTCCGCGTGCTGGTCAGGCCTGCGTTGGCGACATAGGGCGAGCTAGCTGCCCTGAAAGATATCGCACGAAAGGCCCACTGTGCACGGCGCACCGTTTCTGGCTTTGCCGCTGCCGCTGCTTCCACCGGGCTGGGGTCCATAGCCCGGGTCAGTGGTGTGGTCCATAGCCGTGGCCGGCTGAGCAGTTGTCATGGGCTGCTGCGCAAACGACGGGTCGGTTGCGCCCGGCGGTTGCATTTGCTGCGACTGGGCGGCGCCGGTCGCACCGAGCAGGTACACCGCACTGACTACAGCTATAAGTTGCACTTTCATCTCGTCACCTCTTTTTCGTCAATGGGTTGCAAAAAGCACGATCCTCGAATAACAAGGAAATTGGCATCCCGTGTAGCGTGCGAAAGTTGCAATAGACCTTTTCTCGCTACTTGCCGATTCTTTTTTCGCTCCATCAGATGCCAAACAGCGTCGTCTCCAACGACGTTTAGCCGAGCAAATGCGAAGTTGGCTTGTGGCACCGTTTGCGCGCAAAGCCTGACCTATTCGATGACTACGTGGGCGAGGCTGGGACCGGGCGGGGCAGAGGGGGTGCGCAACAAGTGTGCTGGCGAAAGGACGTTGTCAAGTCATTGACCAATAAGAACCTTGCTGCATCTATGTTATAGAACACTAAGGTCGCGATTGACAGCGGAATCGACAATCGGCAAATCAGGGACGACAGTTGCGCCTAGTCGTTCGCACCGCTAGGCGCGCCAAAGGGTGCTTTGCGGTTTGTAAGTGGTCGAGACGGCGACGCGCCTACCAGCATCGATCCGCAATGGTCTTTGAAGACAGTCCACGCTCAATCGTGCATGAAGTCCGAAAATTCTTCGATCAGATGTGCCAAGGGTCGGGTCTCCTGTTGTGGCTGCTCCAGGCAATCGAGAAAACGCGGCCATGATCTCGCCGTTGAAACGAATCGCTGACGAGACCAGCGACAATGGCGAATCCGCTGGCGTCGACACTGAAGGCGTACCCAGCGACCAGCGGCAGCCTCTACGTCCTGTGCGACGAACGTGAATTCACTGATATCGAAGTATTGGGCGCGACAACGAGGAGTTCAGCGGCGATCTGTCGAAGTGCCGCTCGCGCAAAACCCCGTTCGGAACAATGCGCAAGAAAACGCTCACGCTCCTCTGGCCATGATCCATCCCGATAGCGACCCAACGCTTGCGGATAGCTATAGATGCCTCAAAGATGATCCACGTTCCCATTTCGCGACCCGGTACTGCAACGCTCCGGCGATGACGATTTGCCATGATGAGTTGCGGGCGGCGCCCGCGCCGGGCAGCCGCCACTCTTTTGGCACGAGGGCCGAGTCTCAGTGACGCTTGCTCAACTTCGCCAGCAATGCCTTTGCGGCTGGCCCCGACGATGCGGGATTCTGCCCGGTGAGCAGCAGCCCGTCTTCGAGCACATACGGCTGCCAGTCGGGGCCCTTCGAAAAGTTTCCGCCCTTCGCCTTGAGCTCGTCTTCAACGAGGAACGGGACCACCTTGGTGAGCCCAACCGCTTCCTCTTCGCTGTTCGTAAAGCCGGTGACCGACTTGCCGTTGACGAGCGGCTTGCCATCCGGACCCTTCACGTGTCGGAGAACCCCGGGCGCGTGGCAGACGAGATCGACGGGCTTCCCGGCTGCGATCGTGCGCTCGATAAGCCCAATGGAGTCAGGGTCTTCCGCGAGTTCCCAGAGTGGACCATGGCCGCCGGGGTAGAACACGGCGTCGAATTCGTCATGGGCGACATCCTTGAGCTTTGCCGTGTTGCCCAGATCCGCCACCGCAGCCGGGTCGGCTTCGAAGCGACGTGTCAGGTCAGTCTGAAAGTCCGGCTCGTTGCTCTTGGGGTCTAGTGGAGGCTTGCCACCCTTGGGCGACGCGAGCACGATCTGCGCGCCGGCGTCCTTGAACACGTAGTAGGGCGCGGCGAGTTCCTCGAGCCAGAACCCGGTCTTGCGTCCCGTATTGCCCAATTCGTCGTGCGAAGTCAAAACCATCAGAATCTTCACGATGCTCTCCTTGAATGCATTTTCACAACTTCCGGTTGCAGAGAATTCCGGTCGACGCGCTTGGCGCGCCGAATCAGATTACCGATCCGCCATCAGCCCAAAGCAGCAAGATGAATCATGGCGTTCACGTTCACGGGAAGGACAGGCGTTCGGGTAGAGGGCCGGTAGATGATATCGCCGCGACGGATCGCTTTGCCGCTCACCGCGCACATGCCGGCCCGGCGTGCCTTTGCGCAGACCCAGATTTGATAGCCGTAGTGGCACGAGGCGGAGCACCAGCGCAACACAACGGTTCGGGGGGAGAGGCGCTCGAGCAGCGTAACGACGGCTGCGCAGGGTGCGTCGATCGTAGTGTCGCGCCCTTTGCCGCACCTTCCGTCATTGCGGTGTGGCCCGGCGATGCGCGCACTGGGTGCGGGTTCGGTGGAGCTGAGGCTCTGTGCGCGTGATTCCGCCGCGCCCAGCCTGTCGAGTAGCAGGAGTGTCTGCTCCCATGGGTCCGGGCGTGAGGCGTGTTTGTTGCCAGCCATTGCCGCCACGTTCGCGCGGCTATTGCGCGAACGTGTTCGAAGTCCCTCGTCCGTGTTCATGCGAGGCCTCGGATGAAAATTGATAGCGCCACAATGCAACCGGTGCAATTGCGCGCGAAGCTCGCTCTCGAGCGGGCCGCGCGCGTTTACTTGATGAGTCCCTTCTGTCGTCGATAGACGGCGGTAGGCAGGCCACCCCATCCCCAGTTTTCCGTTGGCACTTCTTCGATGACGACGAAGGTCGCCTCCAGCGGTTTGTTCAGCACGTCAAGCATCAGCTGGCTCACGCCCTTGATAAGCTGGGCCTTTTCTTCCGCGGTGACGGAATCCGTGCCGGGCCGTGTGCCCTCGCGTGTAACCAGAATTGTGACGATCGGCATTTCGCTTTCCTTAATGTTGATCTTTGCAAGGCGCGCCGGCGAACGGCGCTCCTCGTCTGTCCGGCGGAGCCGGTGGAGCGCAGCGCGCTTTAGTGGCCGGCGACCTGACCGCCGTCGACGTGAAGGATTTCGCCCGTCACGAATGGCGCCGAGTCGAGATAGAGAATGGCGTTCACGATGTCGTTCATCTCGCCCATATGTCCCATCGGATGCAGCGCGCCGAGCGCGGCGTGGGTTTCGGGCGCGTGCATCGGCGACTTGATGATGCCGGGCGAAACCGCGTTGGCGCGAATGCCGCGCCTGGCATACTCGATAGCCAGCGAGCGCGTTGCGGCGGCGAGACCGCCCTTGCTCAGCGAGGCCAGCACCGACGGCACGCCGTCGATCGCGTGATCGACGAGCGTCGTCGTGATCGTGACGACGTGCCCGCGCTCGCGCTTTTCCATCTCCGCAATTGCGAGCTGCGTGATATGAAAGAACCCCGCGAGATTGGTAGCGGTCACCGTCGCGTAATCCTCAGCCGTGTATTGGGTGAACGGCTTTGCCAAAAAAATGCCGGCATTGTTGATGAGCGTATCGATGCGGCCAAAGCGCGACACGGCCGTTTCGATGACACGGCGACCCGTGGCCGGGTCGGCGATATCGCCGGCCACTGCAACTAGATTGCCATCGTCAGACTGTTTGATGTTGCGCGACGTTGCGACCACCTGGTGGCCGAGAGCGCGGAATGCCTTGGCGGTTTCCGCGCCGATACCTTGCGATGCGCCAGTGATCACGACGACTTTGGGGGATTGACTCATCTAAACCTCGAAATAGGTTGGACTATCTTTCTGATCGGGCTTGCTGTTCCGATGACGACAAATTTACGCATCTACGCCTCCGGCGTGAATACGGGACGTGGACAAACACTTGTGAGTCGCAGGAACAAATGGCAGCAAGCCGGGCGCGATGACGCGCAGTGAAAGCCATACGAACGACGCTTACTTTGCTTGGGATCAGGCTAGCTTCCATGCGACTGCATCAACAACGTTCTGGCGATTGTTCCCGCCGCACGTTCGTCGAGCGGGTTCGCGTCGACATGGCGTGGAAACTCCTGGAGGACCCTGATTCGCCGCTCAAGACGCTAGGATTTAAATGCGGCGCTTTCATCGCGCCCCGCATATGCGCATGGCGTTGTCTCGGGGGGCTGAGCATCACGCCAAAAGAACTTCACGTGCGATTCCGGGGGAGGGACGAGTGCATAACGACGATTCCCGGTCCGAGTTGGGTACCGAGAACTCAGTATGACGGCTGACGTGTCGCGTGAATGAATAAGCGGCTGTAGATATTGGGCATTGTTTCGCAGCGTTTCAGTAACGAAGGACATGAAAGACCGAATTTTTCGGCTCGTCCCGCGCCGCTTGAGATGAAGCAGGTTGACCGGCGTTGATTCCTGCTCGTATGACCGAAAAGTGGGCACCAGATTTCCGCGGTTGCGAAACTCCGGTAACGGAAACGCAAATGTGGCTGACCAGATCGCGCGCATGCGTGGGTTCTCCATGCTCGGCGAAATAAGCGGGAGCCGCGAAGGTTTGCCGCCGCATGGAGCCGAAACGCCCCCAAATGTGGACGATTCTTCGAGATGACCGATACTTATGGCGATATCCACGCCTTCCTCAAGCAGGCGTGTGAGACGATCTGGGCAAACCGCGTTCACGCTGACTGCTCAGCGGAAGTGCGGGCTTTCAGAGTCTGCAACCCTCGAGTCTGGCCACTTGGGCGCCCGGGCAGTTCGTCGTCGGCCCTTTCACGACGGCCCCTCTTCAAAGGCAGTCGCCTGAAAGAAGCGGCGCAGCTGCGTGAGGCGCAACGGGCAACTCATCGTGAATCTGATTCCCGAGCTTGCGCTCATCATCGGTGAGCAGCCGGCCGCACCGACGCTGCCGCCTCAAGACGCGCAAAATCGCTTCCAGATAGTATTTCGACGTTTTCTCGGCGTATTTGCGCGGCCAGAGCACCCACTCGCCTTGTTTATCGACGACCTGCAGTGGGTGGATACGGCGACGCTCGATCTGCTCGCGCATCTCGCCACGCATCCGGACGTGCGGCACGTTCTGCTGGTCGGCGCCTATCGGGACAATGAGGTCGACGCTTCGCACCCATTTGCCCGCACGCTCGAGTCGATTGCCCGGGCCGAAGGCAGAGTGCGGCAAATCGAGCTTGCACCGCTCACGAGGGACAGCGTGGCACACCTCGTGGCGGATGCACTTCACTGTGACCGCGCGAACGCCGCACCGCTCGCGCAACTGGCGCATGAGAAAAGCGGCGGCAATCCGTTCTTCACGATCCAGTTTCTGACCGCGCTCGCCGATGAAGGCCTGCTCACATTCGACCCGCGCGCGGCGAAATGGCGTTGGGAACTGCCGCGCATTCGCGCAAAAGGCTACACCGAGAACGTCGCCGATCTGATGGCGACCAGGTTGAGCCGGCTGCCGCCCGCCGCGCGCGACGCACTAGGCCAGTTGGCGTGCCTGGGCAATGTTGCCGAAGTCGCCGCGCTGACCTGGGTTCGAGGCGGCTCCGAAGAGAAGATGCACGCTGACCTGTGGGAAGCCGTGCGAGCGGGCCTGGTGTTTCGTGAGGCCAATGTCTATGTATTCGCGCACGATCGGGTGCAGGAGGCAGCGTAAGCTCTCATTCCCGCCGACGAGCGTGCCGCCGCGCAACTGCGCATAGGCCGTGCGCTGGTGTCGCGCACGCCGCCGGATGCACTCGAAGATGCGATTTTCGATATCGTCAATCATCTCAATCGCGGCGCGGCGCTGATCGTGGACGAAACGGAGCGTGAGCAGGCCGTTGCCTTGAACCTCATCGCGGGAAGGCGGGCCATGCGTTCGACGGCCTACGTGGGCGCGCGCGGCTATCTGGCGCAAGCCGTGGCGTTGCTGTCGCCCGATGCGTGGACGCGGCGCTACGAGAGCACGTTCGAACTCTATCTTGCGTTAGCGGAGTGCGAATATCTGGTGGGCGATTTTGCAAAAGCGGATGCCCTGGCGGACATGATGCTTGCCGCGGCGCACTCCAGTCTTGACCGCGCAAAGGTCTACAGCTTGCGCATCGAGTTGTATCAGCTCGCCGGAAGATATGACGAAAGCTTCGCGGTCGCGCTCGTCGCGCTTCGCGGCTTCGGTGTCTGCTTTCCTGAAACCGACCAGGAGATTCAGGCGGCGTTCCATACCGCCCTGCACGACGTTCGCGTCAATCAGGCCGGCCGCTCCGCCGGCGAACTGGTTGAGGCGCCGGTGGCGACGGACCCTGCGATCCACGCGATCGTCAATCTGCTCCTGCAGGCGATGAACTGCGCTTTTGCGGCGCGGCCCGCGTTTTATCCGCTCATCGCGCTAAAGGCGGTCAATCTGTCCTTGCAGCACGGCAATACCGAGAAGTCCAGTTTTGCGTTCGGCAATTACGCGCTCATCCTGGTTTCGCTGATCGGCGACATCCCAACTGCGGTTCAGGTTTCGGAGATGTCGCTGAAGCTAAACGAGAAGTTCGGTAATCGGCACCTCAATGGGAAACTGCTGCACCTGTATGGCGCTCATGTCAATTTCTGGCGCCGCCACATCGCCGAGAATCTTCCGGTGCTGGAACGGGCGACAGCCGAATGTATGGAAGCGGGCGATTTCGTTTTTGCCGGCAACGTGGCGTTCAACGCGGTTTGGCAGGCGCTCGAGAGCGGCGCCGCGCTCGAAGACGTGCAGGCGATAGCGGAAAGGTACGCGGCGCTCATGCGGCAGAGCCACAACGACGCGGTCTACGAACTGATTCGCGTCGAACGGCAATGCGTCATCAGTCTGCGGGGCCGGACCGCCAAAGCTTTCGATCTGAATGACGAGACCTTCGACGAAACCGCCTGTTTCGAGTCGATCGTCAAGTCGAATTTCGGTTGTGCCATTGGCGTCTATCGAATCATCAAAGTCATTCTCGCGTTTCTCGAAGGCCGTTACGCCAATGCGCTGAAGGCCGCGCAGCTGGCACAGGCAGTACTGAGTCCGGTGATGGCGCTAGCGATCGAGCCGACCTTTCACTTTTTTCATATGCTGACGCTGACGGCGCTTTATCCCCAGTCCTCCGCCGAGCAGCAGAGGATTTACAAACGCACGCTAGCCGAGGCACTCGATAAGTTTGAAAGCTGGGCCGCACACTGTCCGGAGAACTATCAGAACCGCCATGCGTTGCTCGGCGCGGAATTCGCGCGTCTGGAAGGGCGCGATCTCGACGCGATGCACCTGTACGAGCAGGCCATTCGCTCCGCTCGCGAGAATGGCTTTGCGCATCACGAAGGCCTCGCCAGCGAACTTGCCGGCCGCTTCTATTTGCGCATGGGTCTCGCGACCAGCGCCGAAGGCCATTTGCGCAATGCGCGCCGATGCTTCGTCGCCTGGGGCGCGCAAAGCAAGATCGTGCAGCTCGACAGCGAATTCCCGCGTCTGGCCGATCTCGAAGGCAGCACGCTGACCTCGACGCTCAGCTTCGGTTGGCGTCAGTTCGACGCCGCAACGCTGCTCAAGGCATCCCACGCGCTTTCCAGCGAGATCGAACTGAAGAGCCTGGTCGAGCGCCTGATGACGATCGCGCTGGAAACCGCAGGCGCCGACCGTGGTCTGCTGATCGTGCCCGAGCAGCCAGACGGCTACCGCGTCGAGGCGGAAGCGCGTATCGACGGCAACCGAATCGAGGTGACGCGTTTGCCGGATAGCGGCTGCGCGACACCCGCCGCGCTGCTGCGTTACGTCATGCACACCGGCAAGCGCGTCATCATCGACGATGCCGTGACATCCGGTCCTTTTCCTGAAGACGGGTATCTGGCGAGCGGAGCCACGCGGTCCGTCTTCTGCCTGCCGCTCGTCAGACAGGGAAAACTCAGTGGGTTGCTGTATCTGGAGAACACCGAGACTTCGCACGTGTTCACCGCACGCCGCTCCGCACTGCTCGATTTGCTCGCGTCGCAGGCTGCCATTTCTCTGGAGAACACTCGCCTGTATGCCGATCTTCAGGAACGCGAAGCAAAGGTGCGGCGTCTGGTGGATTCCAATATCATCGGCATCCACATCTGGGACTTCGAAGGCAATGTCGTCGACGCAAACGATGCGTTTTTGCGCATCGTGGGTTATTCCGCCGAAGATCTCCGATCCGGGCGGATTCGCTGGCCCGACCTCACTCCGCCGGAATGGCACGAACGCGATAAACATGTGAAGGCCGAATTGACGGCCACGGGTAGCGCCAAACCATTCGAGAAGGAATATTTTCGCAAGGACGGCAGCCGGGTGCCCGTTATGGTTGGCGCAGCGGCATTCGGCGACCGCGAGGGGCAGGGCGTCGCGTTCATCCTGGACCTGACCGGGCAGAAGCGTGCGCAACAGGATGTGCGCGACAGCGAACGACGCTACCGCGAACTTCAGACGGTGTTGGCGCATTCGAACCGCGTGGCGACGATGGGTCAGCTATCGGCGTCGATCGCGCATGAAGTGAAGCAGCCGATCACCGCGATCGCGGCGTATGCGAGCGCGGCCTTGCGCTGGCTCGCGGCCCGCCCGCCGAATTTCGACGAAGCGCGTCTCGCGCTGACCCGGATCGTCGCGAACAGCGATCGCGCCAATGGCATTGTCGACAGAACCCGCGCTTACTTCAAGAAAGAGCCGCTGCGAACCGATGGGCTCGATGTCAACGACATGATTCAGGAACTGATCGCGCTCGTGCGCGGCGAAGCCGGCAAGTCCAGGGTTGAACTCACGGTGGAGCTTACCGAAGGGTTGCCGCGCGTTCAGGGCGACCGGGTGCAACTGCAGCAGGTCATGCTCAATCTGATGATCAACGCCTTCGAAGCGATGAGCGAAATGAAAACCGGCGAGCGCACGCTACTTGTCCGCACGGACAGGACCGGCGAAAACGAACTTTGCATTACCGTGCAGGATTCCGGGCCGGGTCTCGGCGCCGGCAATCCGGAGGACGTATTCGAGGCTTTTTTCACGACCAAGTCCGACGGTCTGGGCATGGGATTGCCCATTTGCCGCTCGATCGTGCAAAGCCACGGCGGGCGCTTATGGGTGACGCCGAACGACCCCGTTGGCGCCCGCTTTCATTTCACGCTTCCCGCACAAGACAACGCCTCGCCGCCAGTCCGTGTTTAGCGCCGCATCGCCACGCCATTCGACTCTTCGGATAGCGAAGACTTCCGCCTGGTCGCCCTGGCCGGAAACGAGCCCGGAATGTCCCGAAACCGTCGCAGCTAGTACCTCGGCCGGCAGCCGTAAAACGTAGACTGGTCTCGTCGGTGGTCAATGACTGTCGATCCCGGCGGGGAGTCATGCAGATGCCCGGCCACTTGACTTGATGCGCGCTGCAATGCGGACTCTTTTCGATCCATGCGCAGCGCTGGACCTGTAAAGGATGGACGTATGAGCGAAGCAAACCAGGGCGCGGTGCGCCAACTGAAACATTTCATCGACGGTCAATACACCGCTGGCGAGAGCGGCCGATTCAACGACGTGTACGATCCCGCCCTCGGCCGCGTTTCAGCGCGCGTGCCGGTTGCCAATACCACTGAAGTTGCCGCCGCCGTCGCGGCCGCAAAGACCGCCTTTGGGGCCTGGAGCGAAACCCCGCCGCTCAAGCGCGCACGCTTGATGTTCAGGTTCAAGGAGCTGCTAGAGGCACACCTGGACGAAATCGCCGAACTCATTACACGCGACCACGGGAAGCTGCTCTCGGACGCCAGGGGCGAGGTGATGCGCGGCATCGAAATCGTTGAATTCGCGTGCGGCATTCCGAACCTGCTCAAGACCGATTTCACCGATCAAAGCAGCAGCGGCATCGACAGCTGGAATTTGCGTCAGCCCCTAGGCGTGATTGCCGGCGTCACACCGTTCAATTTTCCGGTGGTGGTGCCGTGCTGGATGTTCGTCATGGCCGCCGCGACCGGCAATACATTCATCCTCAAGCCTTCGGAGCGCACGCCGTCGTCGTCGATCCGGCTGGCGGAACTCTTCATCGAGGCGGGTTTTCCCAAAGGTGTTTTCAACGTGGTGAATGGCGACAAGGGCACCGTCGACGCGCTGATTCAGCATCCCGACGTAGCAGCGATGTCCGTCGTCGCCTCCACGCCGGTGGCCGAATATATCTACGCGGAGGGCGCCAAACGCGGCAAGCGCGTGCAGGCGCTGGGCAGCGCGAAGAATCATCTCGTCGTGATGCCCGACGCCAATCTCGATCAAGCCGTCGATGCGCTGATCAACTCGGCATACGGCTCAGCGGGCGAGCGGTGCATGGCGACTTCGGTCGCGGTGGTGGTAGGGCGCATCGGCGACGAACTGGTCGAGCGTCTCGCCACGCGCGTGCGCGCGCTGCGCATCGGTTCGGGCATGGAGCCCGATCTGGACATGGGGCCGCTTATCAGCGCCGCACATCGCACCAAGGTGCGGGGCTATATCGATGCGGGCGTCGAGGCTGGCGCGAAGCTCGTCGTGGACGGGCGTGGCCATACCGTGGCGGGGCACGAAGAGGGCTTCTTCCTCGGCGGCACGCTCTTCGACAACGTGCAGCCGAATATGAAAATCTACCGGGAAGAAATCTTCGGGCCGGTGCTTTCGGTGGTGCGCGTCCCGGATCTCGCCAGTGCAATCGAACTTGTCAACGCGCACGAACTGGGCAATTGCGTCACCCTGTTCACAGCGGATGGCGCAGCGGCGCGCACGTTCACCAGGAAGATTCAGATCGGCATGGTGGGCATCAACGTGCCGAGTCCAGTGCCGTCGGCCTGGCATTCGTTCGGAGGCTGGAAGCGCTCGCTGTTCGGCGATCATCACGCCTACGGCGAGGAAGCCGTACGCTTCTACACGCGCTACAAGAGCGTGACGCAGCGCTGGCCCGACAGCATCGACAAGGGCGCTGAATTCGCCATGCCCGCGTCGAAGTGAGCGAAGCGCGGCGTGAATACGCCGCACGCTCGAAGTGGCCGGCCGGGCATGGCCGGCTACCACTCGCTTTTGTACGGGTGCACCCCTGGGCCATTGGAATGCGTCCAGGGGCTAAAGGCAAGTTGGTTATCGGCTAAGTGGGTGTGATCTTCTGAACCCATTGGCTGCGCCAACCGGGCGCCTCAAAGGGATCCGAAAAATATTGAGTTTCGTGCACGACCTTGCCGTCATGGAACTTCATGATGCTCACGGTGAAAGCAGATCGCCCCTGGTATGTGATGGTGTACTCGGTCACCCAGAGATTGCCTTCTCCCTGCATTCGTCTGACCTTGAAACCCGACGGCCTGTCGGGGTGATGTCCGCGTAAGGCCTGCAAATTCCTGCGCCCATGGATGCGTTCGCCCGATTGGGGATAGTCGCAGATGGCGTCGTCGGCGTAGATGTCATGTTCGGCTTCGAGATCGCCGGCCGCCGACGCTTGCCAGTGCGTATGCAGCGCTTCACGTATGTTCGCGTGTTGCATGAGAAACCTCCGGGATAAAGTACGGCAGTACTTCGCTGTGCAATTCGTCCAATACGTCGGCATACGGGCGCGGCGTGACTTTCGGATTCAGCGCGACGTGGCTGACGCCCGCTTCTCGTGCCTGCTCGAGAAAGTATCTGAGCGAGCGGCTCCCGATGACGAATCCGCCCCTGATGGTGCGGAACGGGTAGTCAGGCCTTGGGTGCAGATAGAGGTAGCCGCCAAACGCAATCGGCTTGAAGGCTTCGCGGCCCATCGACTGAGCGACGTGCTCGTTCCAGCCGCGCACGAATGCATCGAGCGCGTCGGGGCCGGGCACGAAGCCGAGGTAACCGTCCATATGCGCCGCGATCCATTCGAGACTCTGCTGCGCCCGTCCAACCGCAATCGCCGGGATGCGTCCGTACTGCGGCTTGGGCAGCATGTCGAGCGTGCCATCCGATTTGCCGAAGCGGGGTGAGGAGAACACAGGAAAGGGTTGCTCGCCGACCGTGCGGTAGGTCTGGAAGGCGTCGCGAAACCGCTCGCCGCGCGTATCGAAGTCGATGCCGAAAACAGGATACTCGGAGGGCCGATCTCCCGACGACATGCCTAACAGCAGCCTTCCATTCGTCAACTGGTCGAGCGAATTCACCTGCTTGGCCAGCAAGAGCGGGTCGCGCATCGGCAAGACGATGCCGGTCGTGCCGAGCGCGACCTCGCTCGTCACTGCCGCAAGGCTGGCGATATACACCAGCGGTTCGAAAATCTGCCCGGCGTCGCCATACGCGGGGTCGTAGAACGGGATGTCGCGCATCCACAGCGCGGCCACACCCATCGACTCGGCGCGCTGCGCCATGGCGACATGATCGCGCATGGTCGGGAAAGGCGAGTCCGGATGCGTTTCGAGCGGCAGGATGAGTCCCACCGTGAGTGCCCCCTCGCGAAACACCCGGCGCCACGCGGGCTGCTCCGAAAGCGCGGGTTCGATGGGCGCGGAAGCCTTGATTGCGGTGATTGCTGACATATCCATTGCGTTTCGCCTTGCGTTTTCCCTATTGCGAGCCAAGATTACGCACGAACGACGCTGACAGAAACCGCCTGCGATGAACAACAGTTGATACTCGCGCGCAATAACGCGGGGAATTCAAGCGGTGGACATGCGCGCCTCGAGGCGCCGCGACATGAAGTCGAGAAACGCGCGCAGCTTCAACGGCCGGGGCGCTTGCCCCGCATGCACCGGATTGACGGGGCTTTGATTACGCCCTGTAAAGAGTGAATTGAGGCGGCCCTGGTTGGTGGCAGTGGACGTTGATCCTATAGTTGTCCAGACTGGTTCCCCATACAGAGAGGTGGAAAATGAAGTTCGCGATGAAAACTGAGATCCGCAAGGACGATCTTCCGACGATTGTGCATGCGATGAAGTCCGTGGATGCCGATGCGAAGGTCGATGTCGATATTGGCGCACAAACCGTGAGCGTCGATTCGTGGTTGATGCCAGAAGAGTTTCTCGTGGCGTTCTACGACGAGGACTTGGACGTAGGCATTGCCGAATGGTAGGGGCAGCCGACGGTCAGCCGCGGTGTTTCGTTCAACGAACTGCCACGCCGATGAGCCCGAGCGTCGGATCACCCTCGTCGTACCCGCCAACGACCAGACCGCCGGTTTCATCGCTGCGGGCACGCCGGCGCGAGTGGAAAGGTCGGCGCGTTCATGGTGACGTCGGGTCCCGGCGCGACCCATGCCGTGACACCGATTGCCGATTGCCGATTGCAATGGCGATTCGGTCCCGATGATCCTGATCTGCGGAAGGTGCCGCGGGTCGCGATTCTCGACGATCGCGTCGCCGGCGGCCGCCCTCAGGCATTTGCGCCGCGAGCGCACCACGATGCGCATATCGCATTCAGCCGCGGTTCGTGGTGGAAAAGTTTCATTCCATCGAGGGACCGCGACCAGTCCGGGGGCACGCGCGCAGGTGATCAACCGGCTTCGGACATGTTCCAGCCCGGTACAAGCGCGCGGGCTCGCTCGTGAGCCGCATTGCGTCTTTCCGCCATGTAACAAAAGATGTTCTGGCTACTGCGTTTATCGAGTCAGACCGCAACCCTATAGTCATTGCGATGGCTTGGAGCGATGCGGGGCATGGGGTCCTGCGGGCCCCGCGTTGTCTCTTCATTTGGGCGAGCAAGAATGAAACTGATCTATGTCGGCGATCCGATGTGTTCGTGGTGCTATGGCTTTGGCAAGGAGCTCTCAGCGCTCGTCGCGCGCGTGCCGGATCTGAAACTGGAAATCGTGGTCGGCGGCATTCGCGCGGGCGCGACCGATGTTCTCGATGCAGCCGGCAAGCGTTTCCGGCTGCAGCACTGGCAACGCGTGGAAGCGCTGAGCGGCTTGCCGTTCAACCGCGAAGCGTTCATGGCGCGCGAGGGGTTCGTCTACGATACCGAGCCGGTTTGCCGTGCCGTTGTGGCGGCGCGCCGGTTCGTCAGTGGCAATGCATTGCTTTCGGTGTTTCGCGCGCTTCAGAATGGCTTCTATGTGCAGGGGTTGGATACGACCGACGCTCGCGTGTTGAGCGATATCGCAGCGACGGCGCTGGCGGCCGTAGGCGTTCAGGTGAGTGCCGACTCGTTCTACCTGGCATGGGCAGGGGTAGAAGCGAAAGAAGAGACGCAGCGCGATTTTGCGCGCGCGCGGGCGCTTGGCGTCGCGTCGTTTCCGACCTTGCTGCTTGAAGAGCAAGGTCGGATGTACGCCGTGAATTCTGGCTACGCGAGCGTCAACACCCTCGAAGAAAGATTCAACCAGATCGAGCGGCTGGTTGCCTGATCGCGTTTGATCCTGGGTTGTTCGAAACGGGCTGCGCAAGCGATTGCACAGCCCGTTTCGAATTGCGGACCGGGCGGAAATCAATAAGGAGCGGACTGCAACGAACAATAGCAACGAAATCGTCGAACTCGTCCAGCACTATTTCGACGCCATCCGGCGAGGGATGTAAAGCCACTGAGAATGGTGTTCGATGCGCACGCGATCGTGGCGGGGGGAGGTGAATGGCCAGCCCTGCTACAAGACGATGGACGAGTATCTTGCGGTGTTGCAAACAGGCCATCGCCGGCCGAATTGGGCGAGCCGGTCGAAACGGAACTGCCGATGTTCGGGGTCGTGTGGAGATGCTTCGCGAAAATCCTGGATAGCGTGCGCCGGCTTACATGGACCGCGCCGGCGAGTTGCTCTATCGAAAGCACATCGGACAGATGGTCGTCGATATGGCGTTGTACTCTTCTGATAATCGTGCTTTCATCGCCTGGCGTGGCAATGCAAGGATTGCGTTCGCAGGACTCGCTGTGCAGTTTGGCGCCAAGACGCCTTGCCACCTGTTCGGCGAGCGTCTGGCCCCAGTCTTGCGAGACGAGAGAGAGGCCAAGGTCGAGTCCGGCAGTCGCGCCGCCAGATGAAATCAGGCGTCCGTCGCGGATCAGATTCTTGTCGGGACGTATCCGGGCGCGCGGGAATTCGCCGGCCATCTGGCTCGCGTCGGCCCAATTCGCGACGATCTCCTTGCCATCGAGCAGACCTGCGCGCCCCAGCAGCCATGCGCCGTTGCAAACGCAGCCGTATCGCTTCGATTCGAGTGCGCGTCGCCGCAGCCAGTCCAGAAAATCCTGCTTCGGCCGGACGTGAGTTGGGTGAAAGGCGCCTGTCACCAGCAGAACATCGAGGTTTGCGCGAAAGTCCACGTAAGCCCACGGCACGCACAGTTGCATTGCGTTCGAACAGGTCACCCCGCCTGCGCGCTCTCCGACGAGGGACACCTGATACCGACGTGACTCGCTGAGCAAACGATTCGCTTCGGCGAACACGTCGAGCACGCCTGCCACGTCCATCGCCTGAACACCATCATGCACTACAAGAGCGACTTTCATTTTGCGCACCCACTCTGACCGACGATGCCGACAGCGCGATGACCCGTTCCTAATATATAGGTTAGGTGTGCAGCGCCACGCTGACCATTCTCCGAATGGCTGAAGCTGTATCTTGCCGGCATGCGGTCCCTCATACGCCGGTATGACCCGTGAAGCTCTCAGGCGTGGTGTGCCATAAGGAGCCGGGCTGACGAGTTTGATTTATGGGGGCGCCTGCTTCAAAGGAAAGCAGTGCTCACAGTCTGCAAGCGGTAGCGATAAGTCTCGATATTGCTTACCATACGGCGAGCATCGGCAGCTTTGCGCCGTCACGAACATTTCGAAGATCGAGCGATGACACACGACAGCGTTGGGACGCGAAGTGAACAACTACCGGACTCGCTCGTGTACGTGATCGACGACGATGAGTCTATCCGAGGCGCGCTCACCAGTCTGCTGAGGTCGGTGGGCATCGAGGTTCGAGCGTTCGCATCGGCTGACGAATTTCTCGCCGAAAAAATGCCGGATGTGCCGAGCTGTCTTATTCTCGACATTCGATTGCGAGGCGAGAGCGGTCTCACGCTTCAGCAGGAAGCTTTTAAAGAGAGCATTCGATTTCCCATCGTCTTTCTGACGGGACACGGCGATATCGGCATGACCGTCAAGGCGATGAAAGCCGGTGCTTTCGATTTTATGACAAAGCCGTTCAAGGACCAGGATCTGCTCGATACGATCGCTGCAGCGCTCAAGCGCGATGGCGCACTGCGGCGCCAGGCGAAGCTCGTTGCGGGCATTCGTCAAGCCTACGATTCACTGACCTCCCGCGAGCGCGAGCTGATCGGAATGGTTGCGGAGGGTCTGTTGAACAAACAGATTGCCGACCGCCTGTGTCTCAGCGAGGTCACGGTCAAGATCCATCGGGCGCAGGCCATGCGCAAGCTCAATGCGCGCTCTGTCGCCGAGCTCATCAAGAAGTTGCAGCAAGTGCAGGCTCCTCAGAGCGCCAGATAAGCATTTGCCCATTCGCTGCGCGATGGCTGCCTGCGTCAGCGCGCGGATCTCCCCCGGCTAATACGGACTGGCACAAGAATCATTCGAAGGTGTGATTGCTGCTCAATCGGCCGGCTTGTATTTTGCAGAATGATTCAATCTTTCTGCATCATTTCGATGGCCACTGGACCCCAGATAAAACCAGCGCTTTCGTCTGCAATGATCGGCCTGGTGGACGACGATGAGTCCGTCAGGATGGCGCTGTCCAGTTCGCTGCGTTCGGCGAACTGGAACGTCATCGACTACGCGTCCGCGCATCATCTTCTGTGCGATACGCGCCGCTCCAAACTGAAACTCGTCGTCGCCGATATCCAGATGCCAGGCATGGATGGTTTTGCGCTACTCGAGTCGATCAAGCTGTGGAAGCGTCCTATCCCCGTCATTTTCATTACCGCGTACACGACCCCGGAAGTGCTGGAGCGCGCAAAACGTAACGGCGCCGCAGGCTTCTTCTCGAAGCCTGTGGATGACGCGGGACTTCTCGCACGGGTTAGTGAACTGCTAACGCGATGACGTGGCCGAACGCTCCAAAATTGGGCGCTATCTGGCCTGAGGGATCTGCCGCTATGCCGGCCGCTGGTTCAGGCCATCCGGATGTATTAGACGCGCACGCGCCTGCATCAGGCGTCACATCATATTGGACGATACCGCCGCGCGGCTTACGCGATTACGCTTGAATCGTCGACCAGAGCGAAATTTGCGAGGTGCGAGATGGACCAGCTTTACATGTTGCGTGAATTCGTCGCTGTTGCGAGGTATCAGAGTTTCAGCAAGGCCGCCGAATCGTTGAATGTGACGACCGGGTCTGTTTCAAAAGCGATCGCCAGGCTTGAAGAATGCGTACAAACGAGAGTCCTGCTCAGGACCACGCGGTCCGTTTCCTTGACAGACGCAGCACAATCGTACTATCTGATTTGTTGCCGTTTGCTCGAAGAGCTCGACGAGGCTAACCGGCGCATTGCGATGGAGCACGAGGTCAATGGCGGAAAATTGAGCCTTGTCGTGCACCCCATGCTGGTGAACGGGGTGTTCCCACGGTTGGTGCGGCGCTATCGAGCCATCGCGCCTCATGTGAATCTGATGGTTTCCGTTCAGGATCACCCCGCGAACCTGTTCGATGGCCGTTTCGATATCGCCATTCTTCCGCCTCAGCTGGTCGAGCAGTCCACCGTAATTCGCCGGACGCTAGCGCACTCGCCTCGCATTCTCGTCGCCGCTCCGGCCTATCTCGAGCAATATGGCGCACCGGAATCCGCAGCGCAGCTCGCCAATCATTTTTTACTGATCGATTCGAAAACGAGAAAGAAAAATGCGGAGTTCATCGATCTCTATGAGGGTGTCCGGAAGGTGAGCGTTTTGCCCATGTCGTCGATGGAAGGTGACCAGCTGCTGCTTCGCGCGGCAGCGCTCGAAGGTACCGGCATTGCCACGCTGCCTGAAACCATGGTTCGCGACGACATTGATAGGGGAGATCTCGTGCACGTCCTGCCGGAATGTACGGCATCGGAAAGCAGCATTGAAATATGCCTTTTCTATGCTCATCGGGAACTGATCTCGGCACGGATCAGGATGTTCGTCGACTTCTGCACCGAGTTCTTTCGGGCTCCTGCCAGGTCGGCAGTTATTGATGTAATGCGCGTGCCGCGACCGGCCGTGCGGACCAAAGATCTCGAGATGATTTCGTGATGGCGTGTTGATGCCCCGCCCACTCGCGCCGTATTTGCGAAATGGACGCCCGCAGCCCTAACTGGGAGAGGAGATGCCCGCAATAGTGTGGGCGTATTTGAGGAGGTGGTATCGCAGCGACGCCTCATTGCGATATATACCACCACTCGTTGACGACGTCCCGTAAGCCAGCTTCTCGATACTCCCATGGAATGGAAGGATCATTCCCGAGGCTATGGGATTCTCTTGGCTATTGAAGGTGATTAATCTTCCTAGGTGTTTCCCCGGGAGGCGCCCCTCCATCACCTTGCTAGAGAGATCGAAATGAAATTGCTTACTGCTGTTCTTTTTGCATGTTCGCTGTCGGCCAGCTTCGCTGTTCACGCAGAACCTCTTGCCCCCGCGCATGCGGATGTTCAACAAGCGGCCGAGGCGGGTACGTCCGCGGCGAATACATCCGAGGCGAATACGAATCGCGCGCCGCGGCGCCGGGCTGCGGCTCCGGCCAAGGACCCTAATGCCTGTGTGGGTCCGGCGAGTTTCTGCGACCTGTTTTTTGGCAGTTGAGGTTGCTAAGGGTTGGCGCCGCGCGCATCGATTGATCGCGATCGAGCACACACAGCGGGAAAAAAGAGCGATTCACCGAGCGTGTGAATCCCCTGATCGAGGCGCGGCGACCATAGTTTCTCGTGGTTGAAGTCAACCGCCGGATTGGCGCGCACAGCGTGTCCAGGCGAACGCATGACTCCGGGTTGCGACCGAGCCTGAACTTCATTCAGCCACCGGAGCGCATCGGTGCAGAATCATAAAACCTACGGCTTGCACTGACCTGCCGCGAAACCGATCGCTCCTGGTGCCGGCTTGCTTGTGGACGAGGATGGGTCGATGCTGTGGAAGAACCCAATGACCGTCTCCCTTACGAGGTTTTCGGGGGGCTTCTTACGGGCACGCGTGCGGGCGAAGGTTCATCGGCCGTATCGGCGCGACCGCGCTTCCGTGTATCACAACGCCTTTTACGGAGTTCGTGGCCCGGAGAACGAGCTTTCCATGCTGCTCCAAGCTTCGCATGACGCGCTTGGTCGGCAGCCGCAGGTTATCGCGCTTGTCGCGGAGGCACGCCTCAGGAAGACCGGCATCTTGCAGGAGTTCTGCCGTTGGCGAACCAGTTTGAGGATGCCAGGAACTACTGGCCCGACACGCTTCCAGGCGGCGATGGCACCCAGCATGTCAATCGTATCTTCAAAGGGTATCTCTGGCCATGTTCAATATCCTCCTCGTTCCGCTGGACGGCACAGCCCAGAGTGTCCGCGTCGTCGAGCTGGCCAGCCGCGTGGCGGCTCCAGGCAGGGCAACCGTACACCTTCTTTGCGTTGTCGACCCATCCTACTTTTTGCCTCCCGGTAGCGAAAGTGGCACTGCACCCGATCGCCTGAATTATCCGCCTGCACGGGCGCAGACATCTTTCGCACAAGCCGTCCTGACTGCAGCAGCCGCCCAGCTTGCCGACCGGAATCTCACCGTGGAACAGCACCTCTGCGCGGGAAATTCTCCGGCCGACGTCGTCATCGAACAAGCCCGGCTGCTGACCGCGGAGGTCATTGTGATGGGACATCACCATTTGTCGCGGCTACGCCGCTGGGCGAACCCGTCGACGAGCGGGGAGGTCATTGATCGGTCGCCGTGTGCGGTACTGATCGAGACATGGGACAAAGGCTAACCGGGGTGACTTTGATTTCCGGTCAATTCTCCGGCTAGCCGCACCCAAGCTAGCCGTGGGTTTGCCTTTGCTCGCCAAATCAAATACGTGCAAAATTAGTTGGCTGCTGTCTATCCGCCCGCGCTGCAACGCGTCAATGCTTTTGTAAGCGGCGCAAAGTGCCAGATGCCGCGATAGACGCTTTTTCAGAATTGGCCCGACACCGCCGCACCGCAGTTCGTCGTGTGCCTCATGATCTTACGTTGAATTGATTCCAACATCGCCGCGGTTCGTGGGCGGAGCACGATAGCCTCGGGTCCATTCCGAGGAACGAAGCGATGCGCGCACAGACGAAGGATGGTGCCATGCAGACGAACCATGGCGATACGGCAGGTGGAAAGGTTGTCAGGACGTCTTCCCGCGGTATTGATCGACTCGCTGCGAGAGCAGTGGAGAGGCCTGGATACGATCGACCGGCAGGTCGGTCAGATCGAGCGCCGGTTGCGGGAGTGGATGAAGGACGATCACTCAGCCAAAGCGATCGCAGCAATTCGTTGCGTAGGGCTACTCACTTCGACGCCGGCAGTGGCAACGATGGAACACGCCGAAGCCCTCAGATCCGGCCGCGAGTTTGCTGCATGGCTGGGTCTTGTGCCGGGCCAGACTGGCTTGGGCGGAATATCAGGCTGTGAGGACTCAGTAGGCGAGGTGACACATATCTGAGGACTTTGCTGGTTCATGGAACGCGCAGGATTATCTATCGGACCAAAGAGCCGGGGCAGTGGGTGGAGCAGATGAAACAGCGGCGTCCGTTGAACGTCGTAATCGTCGCCATGGCCACCAAGCTCGCCCGAATAGGGTGGGCGGTGCTGGCGCATCAACAGCCATACCGTGCTCTCGCGAAGCCGATTTGCTGGCCGGCGCATTCGGTGTCCTGTCTCGCTGTTACGCGCCTCGGCAGCACCACGGCCGCCTGTCAGGTCCTCCAGCTGCGCCTCGAGCTTGTCGATCTGCGCCTTCAGGCGTTCGATCTCGTCATCTCGCGCGGCGAGTTCCTGCACCATCTTCGCGATCGATGCCTGGTGCTCAAGCAGCGATGCCTGTTGCGCGAGCACCATGGCACGGAGCTCGGCGACGTTATCGGGCAGCGGCGCTTGATCGGGCATGCGTCGCAGTTTACGAGCCTTCCTCGCGGTTTACAACATCGAGAGTGCGGCGGTGCGTCGTGGCTGTCGCCAGTCGATGCCCTCGAGCGACATCGACAACTGTGCGCTCGTCAGATGGATCTTGCCGCCATCGGCCTGTGGCCAGATAAAACGGCCTCGCTCCAGACGCTTTGCGATCAGCCAAAGCCCGTCGTCGGTTGCCCACAGAAGCTTCACGAGATCGCCGCGGCGCCCGCGAAAAATGTACAGGTTGCCGCCCAGCGGATTCTCCTCGAGTGCCATTTGCACCTTGGCAGCCAGGCCCTGGAAGCCGCAGCGCATGGCCGTGATGCCCGCAACAAGCCAGATACGCGTACCCGTTGGCAGAGAAATCACGAGCGCAAGCTCCCCAACACTGTCCGAAGCATCTCAGCGTCGACAATACCGTCGACCTTAACCAGTGCCCGGCCGATCCGAACCTCGATTGACCCGGCCGGCGCAGCGGGCCTCACGACCTCAGACTCCGGCAGCGCAGAAGGTTCATTGACCGATGACACCTCGTTCACGATTGCCACTGGAACGAGTTGCACCGCCTCGGCTTGCTGTTCCGCCAGATATCGGCGCCGCCAGGTGAACACGAGGTTCGCGTTCAAGCCGTTCTTGCGGGCCAACCTGGAGATTGACACCCCCGGTTCGCAAGCTGCCATCGCCAGGCGACGACGGAATTCGGCACTATGGTTCGGGCGACCTTTACGGCTACCGGGCCTCTGTGTTGGCTCTGACAAAATGGTGTCCACCACTTCGAAAATGATGGACATCACTTTGATGCCGATACTTGCGGCCGTCTACAACGGCCACCGCGAGCCGCTTACTGTGCTCCTCCGAATGCTGTTTGCGTTTTCATCGTCAAGCGCTTATTTCACATCCACGGCCAGGACGTGTCTGGCAAGGTTTTATTTCGAAAGAGGGTATCGCGTCGGCGGCTAGTCGAGTTCTTCACTCAGCGTTGATCCTTGGGCGCCCAAAACCGGCGATGGCCTATCCTGCCATCCCTCGTTTTAATATCGTTTTTTAACCTGCCGGCTAAACGCTTTCAGGAAGCTCAGCCGGAAAATTCCGTAAAGTGGCCAGATGCGTCCGCGGGATGCACCTCATGAATCCGCTGGTCGTCCTTTGCTCGACCGCACACCGTATCTCTTGGTGCGGGATGTCGATTGAACGAGTCCGCAACCGGGCAGGCCGATTTCTGAGTAGTGATCCGGTCCACTGCCGCTACCTGACGGTCAGATGTCTGCGAGGGCTGCAGCTTGAGTCGGTAATCGCACGCGCTGAATCGGCAACGTCGATTCAGCTTCGGGCCGCTGTTGATCTCCTAAAATCTTCCGGGTCTTTCCCAAAGGTATGCAGGCAGGGCTATCGGGAGTTCGTAGAGTAAGGGATATGGTCTGCGAGACTATCGTGACTCTGTCGGCTCGCAGTTCCATTGTGTGAATCCTGACGGCCAGAATGATTCGGCCCGTTTCCTGTGATCGTTCTGCGCCTGCGCCGTCGTGAAGTTTGTCCGGAATCCCTTCCCTACGTCTTTCCGGACATCGGTCCGGTCCGTTGCTCCTGCCAGACGCGTCCAAAAAATTTCTTTTATTCCAGCGCGATCCGGCTGATTCCAAGACGTCCCGATAGCGAAAATCCGGCAATAAACAGGTGTTGACGGCGTCTTCGTGAGTGAACAAGATGGGATGAAGAGAGCACGACGGAGCGAGCCATGCCAGTTGCGAAAAGCTATACCCGGGCGCAATGGGATGAGCTTGTCCGCTCTCTGGAGTCACTGCCGGTCAAGCCAGAGGCCGAGCAGCGCCTCTCTATTACCGATGCGATGAAAGAGATGCGTGTGGTGATCGGTGCGGTGAGGAAGAAGGGATATACGCTGGAAGAAATCGTTGAACATGCAAGGAAGAAGGGCGTGGATTTTAGTGTTGGCTCCGTCAAGTACGCGCTATACCCGTTGAAGAAAGACAGGCCAGTTCGACAGGCTGCAAAGGAATCGGCACGAGGCAATGCCGCGCCATCGCCTGGTGCGAAGAGGGTAAGCAAGGACGATTTATCGCGCGCGGAGGCTTCCAGAGAGAATCAGAAGCAGGATGGGGGAAAGATGGGTAGCAGGCCGGGAAGCATGGTGATGCGTGACGCGTTCTCATTCGAAATCAGGCCTGACACCGAGAACCTTTAGAGGATTCAAATGGACATGACGACTTACCCCATCTATCTCGTCGGTGGTAGCAAGGGCGGCGTGGGCAAGAGCTTTGTTGCGCTCGCGCTGGCCGATTATCTGCTCCGGCGGGATATTCATGCGGCGCTCGTGGAAACGGATACCGCCAACCCGGACGTGATGAAAGCGGTCCAGGATGAGATGCGTTGCATCGCCTATAACCTGGACGATGCAGACGGCTGGATCGGCCTCGTCAATTTCTGCGATGAGCAGCGGGACGCGGCGATCGTTGTCAACACGGCGGCGCGGAGCCAGACCGGTGTTGAGCAGTTCGGTGCGACACTGGCCGCAGCGCTTGGCGAGCTTCGGCGCCGGCTTGTTGTCCTGTGGGTGATCAACCGGCAACGCGACAGCCTTGAACTGCTGAGCGCTTTCAGCGAGACGTTCCCGGACGCGGTAACGAATGTCGTGCGTAATGGCTACTTCGGTCCGGCGGACAAGTTCACGCTGTATCAGGGATCGCAGCTTCGCCGTTCCGTCGAATCGCGCGGTCACTCACTGGACTTTCCCGATCTAGCGGATCGGGTTGCGGACGAGCTTCGCAGTCAGCGCATGTCGATCCGCAAGGCGGCGGCGACGATGCATCTCGGTGAACGGGTCGAGCTATTGCGTTGGCGTTCGTTATGCGATGCCATGTTCGCGAAGGTAACGGTCGATGGATAACAGGCAGGGCAGGCCGGCGGATACGCTTGCCTGTCTGTTTCTCGACGTCACAGGTGAATTGCCTGACGATGCCAGTGTGCTGCGAATGCGGCGGGTATCGAGTGCGCTCAACCTCCGCGACAACGATGCGTTGTGGTCTGTGCTGGTCATGCTCGAACATTACGGGCGGCTCTATGAGGCCATGCCGGAGCGTATCCGGCAGGCGGGCGCGGGCAGTATGGATCTCGTGCGGACGGAGGCGCGGGCAGCGACGGATGCGTTGCTGACGCAGCATCGTGACGCGCTCGCGCGCTGCAAGGACACGATCGAACTGGCGGAGCAAATGACCGCCGAGCACGAAGCGCGCTATCGGGCTGCGGTTGCCGCGCTGAACGACGAGGCGCTGGCTACACTCACGCAGCGGGCAGCGAACCACATTGCCCGCGTTGCTGGTAACCGGCTCGTGGGGGCGACGACTGTCGCCGCACGTGAGCAGCAGAAACGGATCGACGCGGCGTTCACGTCATTCGGGCACGTCGCCATGCGGCGACTCGTGCGGGCATGCTATGGGCTGGTCGTTGGTGGGCTGATTGTGATGCTGGCGGCGGCGGGTGCGGGTGCGCTGGCCGGATGGTGGGCAGGCGTCCATTGGGGGCGGGCAGAGGGCTCGCCGTCTGCCCGCACGGATTACAGGTCGTTTGTGTCACCTTCCATGAAGTCAGCGGCGTGACGAAGCACGTTTGCAGCCATGTCGTTCTGGTCGAAGGCAATCATCGGTGCCCGGTAGCCTTCATCTTCGGCGCGGGCAAGGGCCATGTCGTAGTGCTGGCCTTCGTCGTATTGCAGATCGGTGGCTTCAACGACAGTCAGGTAAAGAGCCTTCGGCATTGGTGGCGAGCACGGCCATGCGGATGCGGTTGGTCATGATGGATTTCTCCAGTTCAGTCCGGCAGGCGGCGGATACGGGCTTGCCGCCTGCTTCGCCTCGCTGCCGGGGCGAGGGGTTGCATTACGTCGCGAGCGGGCGGGATTGCGTGCCATTCATGCTGTCCGAAGTCGGGAAGGGCCACGGCGTCAGCGGGCTACCGGCGGCGGGCGCAGCTCCTGCGTCGGTGGGTGTGTCGTTGACGTGTTCTGTGCCGTTACTTGCATCCGGTACCGCACCGGGGGCCTCGCCTTCCGGCGTTTCGTCCGCGCCGTCTCCGGTGTCCGCGTCGTCGCTGTCGGTTCCATCCGCGTCGTCACGGTTTTCCCATGACGATATGGCCGGGAATTCACGATCGGTGAGGATTTCCGGGAGCCATGCTGCCTTTGCGAGCCGAAGCTCCGCTGCCGCTGCCGCGTCTGCTTTCTTCATTTTTTCGAGGTCGATTGCGGCCTTGGGTGACACGGCGGCGGACACGACTTCCGCGATACGCGCCTTGCTGACATGATCGAAATACGTCGCACGCGTCGCTGACCAGTACCGGGTCATGTCGATGTTCAGCGCACTTGCGAGGGTGTTGATCGCAAGCGGCTTTTCCTCGGCCACGATTCCGTCGAGCAGCGTGCCGGTGCAGAATGCGAGCAGGTCGAGCAGCGTCGTGCCGGGATCCTGTGCAATCAGCCACGGCAGAAGGTCACCCCGCTTTGCGGGCAGTTCCGCAATCCAGCGCGCCCGCTGCGTTTCGATGGCATTCCATGCGGGGCTGGCGGACAGGTCGTCGGCAGCGCGCAGCAGACTGTCGTGGTTGTTCTCGCCGGACAGTGCGAAATAGCTGCGTGAGGACGCGTGCCCGTAGTGCTCGGGCAGCGCCTTCGGGACCAGGTGGTGCAGCAGGGCGGCGAGCGCTATGGTGGGCCGCGCGACCAGTTCCGCGTGGACGGCAGCGGTGCGGTGTGCCGTGAGCCGCTGGCAGAGTTTCGCGCTGTGGACGGGTTTTATCTTCGGAGCCTTCGCGCATACGGTATCCGGGCCTTCGGCTGTGGCGGTGCCAGTGACGGTCGCGCCTGCCGCGTCGAGCGCGGCGCTATTCTCGCGTCGCACGAGGCCGCGTTCGATGACGAGTTCGCCCTGCGGCCCGACGATCACTAATGCACCCGCTTCGGCCATCTGCTGCGCGTCCCATACGAGCGTGCGGCTTTCGAGTGCGATGATCGCGGCATTGACCTGCTCCATTTCGTCGTTGAGCCGGTCGGCTTCCCCGTAGGCATCTTCGTCGCCCTCCGACAGTGCTTCGATTTTTTCAGCCAGTTCGTCCTGCTGCGCGGTGAAGGCGTCCATTTCGCGCTGTTCGTCGTCGGTGTATTGGCGCCGCACCGGGCGCAGCCTGCCGTGACGGTTCAGTTCGGCAAAATCGCGTTCGACTCGCGTTTCCGTCCAGCCCCATCCCTCGGCCTGGACTTCGGCTGCAGCAGCGTCGAGCTTTTGCGCGACGAGCTTCTGCAGCAGTTCCGCATCGGCGATATAACCGGCGTTCTCGTCGTCGCTGAACAGGTCGCGACGCACGTAGCCGCCCGCTGCTTCATAGGCGGCGAGGCCAACAAAGCGTACGAGACGGCTACGGCTCGCGTCGATCTCGGCGCGCGTGATCGACTGCCGCGGGTAGTTCGGCTGACGTTGCCACTCGTTTGCGTCGAACCATATTTTTTCCTGCGTTTCGTGATCGTCTGCGAGGGCGAGCGCAGCAAACTGATCAAGCGTGATTGCGTCGTCGCGCAGCAGCGTGAGCAGTTTGGGCGACACGTTGGCGAGCCTCATGCGACGCCTGACCGTGAGTGGCGAGGCAGAGAACAGCGCCGCGATGTAATCGACACTGCGGCCTTCCTCAGCGAGCATCCGGTACGCGCGCAGCACGTCGAACGGGTCGAGTCCTTCGCGTTCGCTGTTCTCGATCAGCGAAATGGCGAGGGCTTCGCCTTCGCTGACGATCCGCACCGGTACCGGATAGTCCGCCGCGATATGGTTCTGCTCGTAAAGCAGGTCGAGCGCGGCTTTGCGACGCTGGCCCGCGCAGACACCATACCGGCGCTGTTTGCCCCGCGATCCCTTCATCTCATGGACGACGAGGTTTTGCAGCAGACCCTTTGCCCGAATGCTCGCGGCAAGCGCCGGAATGTTCGAGAGCGGTTTCGTGCGGGCGTTGAGCGGCGAGGGCCGCAGGCTGGAATACGCCACGGTGGCGACCAGCTGTTCGTTGCCGAAGTTGGTTTCGAGCGGCGAAACGGTTTCGTCAGTGGTTGCCGCAGGGGTTTCGACTTGAGATTGCATGACTGACTCCAGAAAATTAAAAAGAAGGTTCCGGGACGGGTCCTGCCGGATTCCATCAGGACGTAACCTGGCTAGGAGCCTGATGGAACGAGGCGGGGGGACGTTGCCGTCCCTGAGGCGCTTATGCTTTCATCTGGCGCATGGCGTCAGCGAGCATCCATAGCGCGCGGTTGAGCTTCACGTTCTGGTCGATGCCGGTGATAGGGCGAGTCGACATGGCGCGTCCGCTGCGCGAGCGTCCATGCAGCCCGCCCTTCGTGAGGTTTTCCTGCACGCGGTTGAATACGGTCCACAGGTCGTCGCGGCGATCCTCGAAACGGCGCGGTACCAGTAGCTGGCTTTCGGTGACGGGGGGTAGTGCCTCGGCGTCGGTCGGGTCGTAGCGCAGCGCAAGGGCGGAACGGGCGAATGCATGCTGCTCGTCGCGGCTCAGATCGACGGCGCGCATGCTGTCCTTCTGCTCGCGGATCAGGTCGAAGCCGTCGAGCACGTCGAAAGCGCCATTGATTACGTTCTGGATGACGTTGCCCTTGTGTGGCACGCGGATATCGGCGATGTTCTCGCCCGCGACCATGCCGTTCTGGCAGACAAACCGGAATGTGCCTGCCAGCATCTGGTAACTGCTGGTGCCGTCGTGCGAGTTCAGCAGCACGATTTCGTCGGCTTCCTCGCCGGTGATCTGGTCGGCGTGGCGAAGCCGGAGCATGTGTTTGGTGAACTCGCGCTTGCCCTGATCGCGAACACGGGTCTGGCAGATCATGAACGGCTGAAACCCTTCGTTGCGCAGACCGCGCAGGACGTCGATGGTGGGAATGTAGGTGTAGCGTTCGGAACGGCTTTCGTGTTTGCCGTCCGCGAAGATGGAAGGGGCAACGTGGCGAATCTGGTCGTCCGAAAGCGGCGAGTCAGCGCGCAGCATCGGGGACCCGTAATGGAAAGAGGAAGCGAGTTGCATGGCAATCTCCACAGTCAAGGTTGAGGACCTGAACCGGGCGGGGGGAGGTGCCTTGGCATTGCGGTTGGACACTTCCCGGTGGAACTCGGGGTTGGCGTTGCTACCGCCTGGCTCCCGGGTTCCCGCCCGTGCGACTGGAGGAGCCGATAGCGGGCGGGCGTCAAGGAAAAAGGCGGGGGAGGGGTGCGGGCAACACGGTCCCTCGCCCCTTGATGCGCGCCCGCTATCGGCTACTGTCGCGGGTCAAGGGCGGGAAGCTGGGAGCCGGGTGCATGCCATGCCGTGAGTTGACCGGGCATTAAGGAGCGGTTCTAAGGGCATAGCCGTGAAGGCCGGCCCTCGATAGAAAGCGACGGGGTTGACTGTTGTGCCTTCAATTGCTGACCGACCATCGGCGCAATAGGGTAATTAACGATGGTGCGCGAGTGCAGGCCAAAATGCCCCCGTCCTTCTCGGACTGACCGCAGTTCTGCAGCCTTCCGCTTCCACGGCCTCGCGGCCGCCGGCCTCTCTTGGCGAAGGGATCGAGAACTTGCCGACATCGTGACGCGGGGCCGGTTTTCGGCCACAGCTGACGTTCGTGCGTCGACGCTGACATGCCTGCTGACGGCTGCTCACCGGTCCGTCACCGAGAAGCGGCGACGAACGGCCGCTACCGAGTTCAACGAATGCGTAATGTCGTTAGGGTTATGCGACGCCTGCGCGCAAGCGCCGCACGGTCCTGTGCGTATGGGCAGGCATCGAATAACCCCGAACGCGTGCGGCCGATCGCCGTCAGGCAGAGGTCTGCCAAGGGCAGTCTGTCGGCATTTATGCTCCGAAGTAATCGAGTTCGGGCGTCACGCGCTGAAGATCTGCGGCCGAGAGCGTTATGCGCTCGCCTGTTGCAGATGCTGCTCCATATTGTTGCACGGTCCTTAGAATTCGGCGTTTGTTCAACTCGAACGCGAGTCGCACCTGTTGCACAGTCTCATTGCGAGCGCCAAGCTCTTCGCAAGCGACTTCAAACGGCAGCGCGAAAGCGCAGTATCCCCAGCCGAACCCATAGGCGGAAAACCACACCGCCGAGTCGGCGCAAAGAAGGGGGTGGTCATGACAGTATGTGGCTGATCCATCGCTTTCACCTGCGTCGACGATTGGTTGACGTCAAAGTGTTGCACAGGGACCTTACAAACGCGGGGTTCTGTCGCCACGAAGTTTTAACTCCGCCTGGAGGTGATTTTGCGAATCGTGACTGACTCGAACGGGTCGTGTCCTGCGGATCCCCCAGGCAGGACCCGGCCACGAAGGGACAACCGCGTCGTCCCGAGGAATGGCCGTTCCCTGGTTTCTATCAGCCATAACTTCCCGGATATCGATACTATGCGACCTATCGCGCTCTCCTGAGTTGCCATCGGGACGGACGCGCGGTCAATCAGCGGCGCACCGGCCAGGCGGGCACAGAGACCGCCCGGCCTTTGGGCTTAAGCTTGCGCGCAATGTCTGTCGGCCTTGTAGTCGTACAGCACCCGTCCATAAGGCAATGTCAGATCGGCAATGAAGTGGACCGCGCCGATGACACGCTTTACGGGCAAGTCCGCCACGGGTGCATTAACGTGCGCCAGCAGAGCGAGCCGCGCCGGACCCGACCATGCCCCTTTGACCTTGATATCCGTCAGGTTGTAGCCGACTAGCTGAACAATCGCCGGTACGCCATCGACGCCCGGCACGATCTTCAGATTGACCTGTGTCGTCCGCATCTTGTTGATGATCGACTCGGGCGAACACGCCCGCCTGCCCTCGACGTCATAAAGCAAGTGCTGATGCTTGTAGCCCATGGTGCCGACCGCAACCTGGATGCTGCCGTATTCGAGTGTCCCTGTCAGCGTATCCTGGACGACGGCGAGTTTCGGCTTGGCGTGCTTCTTCGGGAAACCCCAGATTTCGCGCCCGCCCGCGATAGGTGGTTCGTCGTCGAGGTACATCTGCGCCGTAAAGGTCACGTGTTCGCCTTCGAATTTCGCCGGGATCACGATGCCTGATTCCGTATAGTCGCCGAATCCGGCCGAATCGGGCATCCGGATGAATTCATAGAGCGCGGTGTTGCTCCCGTCTGGTTGCAGCGGCTCGGGCAATGCAGCGCGTATCGCGGCGGCGTCGGTCTCGTACGTAATGATCAAGTACTCCCGATCGACGAACCGATACGGTCCTCGGGGGTACGATGGCGATGCGGCAGGCATTGAAGGCAGACCCATAATTGCTTCAAGTTTCATGACTGGCTCCATTTTGGAACGGGTGCGGCGGTGGGGAGAGAAAGAGCCTATGTCAGGTACGGACGCCAACGCCCGGCCTCGCTCCGCGCGTGCGCTCGACGGACGGGGCGACGTCCAGCCCGGCAGCGCGATCACCTGCGGGATGCAGTTGCGTGCGAGACAAGGGCGCAGGTGAATCTGGGCCTGCGCCGTCTGCTTCGTGCGAACGCGTGAAGCGTAGATGGGTAATGTCAGTGGAGAAGAACATGCTCCACGTCCATTCGACGAAAATCCGCAACTTGCGCCCAAGCGTCGGTACGCGCGAAAGATAGAAGGCGCGCCATAGCAGCCAGGCCGGCAGCCCTCCCACGGATACCCCATAGATCTGCGCGACGCCCTTCATATGCCCGATCGTGGCCATCATCCCCCTCGCGACATACGAGAACGGCTCTGTATGGTATCCGCCCAACTTGCGCAGCAGGTTGTCCGCGAGTTGCCGAGCCTGCGCGACCGCATATTGTGCTGTGGGCGGGGAGGGCTGGCCCGTTGCCGCGTTGCGCACAAGTGCACAATCGCCCATGGCCCAGATACTGGGCATGCCGCTCACGCTCATATCGGAATCCGTTTCGATGCGCCCGCGCTGGGTGGGCAGGGACAGCCGCACGGCGAGCCGCTCGACGAGCGGATTGGGTTTCGTTCCGATCGTGCAGATCACTGTCGATGCGGCGATGGACTCGCCGTCTTCCAGCGTAACGCAGTCCGCGTCTACCCGGGCAGCGCGCGTCTCAAGACGGACGTCGATACCACGCTCCATCATTTCCTCAGCTGCCATGCGCCCGAGTGCTTCGGGCATTTCGAGCAGCAGACGGTTCGCGTCCTGCAAGAGCGTCACCGCGAGCTCGTCGTCGCGCACGAGCTTGTAGTACTGCTTCACACTGTGAAGATAGTCGGCCAGCTGTCCCGCTACCTCGACGCCGGAGAACCCGCCGCCGACAACGACAAAGTGGCCGAGGCGCCGCCGCACCGCCGGATCCACTTCGAGTTCGATGCAAGCCAGCCGGCGCAACACGTGGTTGCGGATGAACATCGCATCTCCGACGAGTTTGAGCGGCATTGCGTGCTCTGCCATGCCGGGTATCAAGTCGAGATTCGCGCGGGTGCCGAATGCGAAGATGAGATGCTCGAACGCAATCCTGCGTGGACCCGCAAGCGTATTGCCATGGATCTCGCGCCGCTCAAAGTCGACGTCGTGAACGGTCGCCATGATGAACCGGGTTCGCCTGAGTAACTGACGAATTGGGACAATGACCTGTTCGGGAAACACTGAGGCGCCCACCACCTCGGCGAGCATCGGGTTGAAAGTGGAGTAGCTCTCGTCACTCACGAGAACCACGCGGTATGGCGCAGGCAACGCCTTCTCCAGTGCTTGGGCCAGCGTCGTGCCGGCAAAGCCGCCGCCGACGATCACGATGTTCTTTTCGGCATCCATATACGACTCCTTATGTACACCCGGAAACCGGAGTGGCCTGCGGGTCCGTCACCAAGTGTGCGAAACGAAGCTCACGCACACATCGTTCAGAGATCAATTTTTTGTCACGGCCCGCAGACAATGACGAGGTCGAGCGGCTCTGACACACCGGCGACGAGCCTCGCGGGCCTGACCGCCTTCGTGCCTGCGTAGCCTTGCGCCAGGGCTTGTGTGTACGTCCTCTCTGCGGTGAGTGCGCGCGTGCTTTCGACTTTGTTGTGCTTTTCGAGCTTGGCTGCGAGATTCACCGTGTCGCCGATAACGGTGTATTCGAGGCGCCTCAGGTCGCCGACGACACCGAACAGCACTGGCCCGCTCGCAATGCCTGCACCGACATCCGGGGCCGGTCGCTGCGACGCCACGCGGACCTCGCGCCACCGGGCGACGGCGGCCATGACCGCATCGACTGCAGTGAGCGCGTGGGCCGCATGACGTTCGTCGGGCACCACCGCGCCAAAGCTGGCGAGAATGCCATCACCGAGGAACTTGTCGATACTGCCGTGGTGCGAGCGGATGATTGGCACGACAAGGCGCTGATATTCACGCAGCAGCTCGATCAATGCGGCCGGGGGCAGCGCGCGGGATGCCGCAGTGAAGCCGCGCATGTCGAAAAACACGATTGTGGCGTCACGCACGTCGGCCTGTGTCGGCATATCTGCCAGATCCGACCCGGTGATTCGGTGGACCACCGAGTCGTCGAAGAACATCGAAAGATCGGTGACGGCCAACTGTCCCGACAACGCCTTGACGACGAAACTGCGGGCACGTGCGAGCGCGAGGGCAAGCACTCCGGTCGTCACGACGATGGCCAGCACCTTGTCGAACTCGCCCCCGTAGTGGATCTGTATCGAGCGTAGCGATGTTACATAGTCCCATGTCACCGGATTGGCTGTGCCGTGTGATAACGCGTAGCCGAGAAGTAGCAGCCATCCCGCAGCGGCAGTGAGCCCGGACAGCAGGACCCACATCGGCTCGAAACGAAGCGCGCGCAACGCGATCAGGATGAACACGTACGAGAATTCAGTGCACTTCAGATAGAACGGAGCAGGTTGCTCATATTGCAGGTGATATGCCCAGATGACCGAGAGCAATATCGCCATCTCGATCACCACCGTGGCGCCCACCATCCATCGAGCGAGCTGGCCGGTCATTGCGAGATATAGCCGTGCCAAAGTCGTGATGGCGAAGAACGTCAGCCCGAGCGGCACGGCGCGAATCGGTGCGTCGGGTGAAAAGCCAGGCGGCGTGATCGCATAAAGAATCGCGAGCAGCGCCGCAACCAGCAGCTGGACTGTGGTGACGATAAGCTCGCTGCGATGTTGTTCGCGTTCGAGCTCGCGCTCCACGCGCGGCGGCCAGTTCGTTGTCGGCCCGCGGCCGTTCAGCATCGATAACGCTCTCTGAGTCATGCTCGACACGGCGCCCCTCTCTGTCAGGACTCGGGATTGACGGTCCCGCCGACGATCCTCGCGCACGTTCCGGCCGGCAGCAGCAGCCATTCGTCGCTGGCCGCGTCGCGTGGCGCGCGTCCAGCGCATGCGTGCTTCGCCGTTCCGCAGTCGTTCTTGCCCGCGCGCACTACACCGAAACAGCGTTCGCGATCGAACGCGAATGGGGCCGCGGTACGCTCGGTCAGGTGGGTATTGCGGTCGATCGACAGCGCGATCGCGCTGATCGCGCCAATCACCACGAATGCGTTGCTAATGCGATGGTTCATATGGCCTCGCCCAACATCCGTCGACGCTACAGGAACTCCTGGCGGATATCGACGCTCGAGCGTGTGCCGAGCGCCTCGTAGTTTTCTTGCAGCCACGCTTCGGCCCGGGCGCGGCCCGCGTCGCGCAGGTAGCAGAGAAACGCCCAGTCCGCATTGAACTTGCTGGAGACGCCAAGCGCGGTCATGGTTTCGTCGGAGCGGATCGAGTGAATCAGCATCTCCTTCATGTCGGCGGAGTCGGCCTTGCCGTCGCGAATCAACGACGTCACGAACGCGATCGCACGCAGCTCGCGCATCAGCGACGAGTTGAAGCTCACTTCGTTGATGCGGTTCATGATTTCCGCGGCGGTCTTCGGCACGCCCTGTCGCACAATCGGGTTGATATGCACGATCACGACATCTCGCGTGCCACAGTGATAGATGAGCGGAAAAATTGCCGGATTGCCCGTGTAGCCGCCGTCCCAGTAATGCTCGCCATCGATTTCCACGGCCTGGAAGAGGAACGGCAGGCAAGCCGATGCAAGCACCGCCTGCGCATTCACTTCGTTGCCCGAGAACACGCGTACCTTACCGTTCTCGACATTTGTCGCGCACAGATACAGATGAATCGGACACGCGGCGCGAAGCGCTTCGAAGTTCACGTGACGCTCGAGCACGCCTCGCAGTGGGTTGATGTTGAGCGGATTGAACTGATACGGCGAGAACATACGCAGCATCAGGTCGGTCATGAGGTACAGGGGCGAGTACTCGAGCGTATGGTCATTGCGCAGCAGCGTTTCCCACGGCAGCTTGCGAAATGGGCTGGTGTACTGCGCCGCGTGCGCGATGTCGCGCCAGAAGTCGTAGAGCGCCGTGCGCGCGCGGTCCGGTCCGCCGAGCTGGAGGCCATAAGCGAGCACGGCGGCGTTCATCGCGCCCGCGCTGGTCGCGCTTACCCCTTCGATTGCGATCCTGCCATCTTCCAGGAGCCGGTCGATTACGCCCCAGGCAAAGGCGCCATGCGCGCCACCGCCCTGCAACGCCAGCGTGATTGGTTTCGTGCCGGCGCGCACCGGTTCCGGGATTTTCGTCGGATTCATGATGGATCTCTCAGTGCTGCGTCCAGCCGCCATCGACCGCGAGGGCTGCCGCGGTGATCGATGCCGCAGCGTCGGTGCTCAGAAATACGGCGAGCGCGGCGATTTCGTCGACGGTGACGAAGCGCTTGCGCGCTTGGTGAGCGAGCATCACGTCGCGTATCACGTTCTCTGGCGATATGCCGTGCGCCTTGGCCTGGTCGGCGATCTGCTGTTCGACGAGTGGCGTCTTCACGTAGCCAGGGCAGATGGTGTTGCTAGTGATGCCGTACTCGGCCGCCTCGACCGCGATGGTCTTCGATAGCCCGATCAGCCCGTGCTTGGCAGCGACATACGGCGCCTTGAACGGCGAAGCGACGAGCCCGTGCGCCGACGCGACGTTGATGACGCGTCCCCAGTTGCGCGCCTTCATGCCTGGCAGCACGGCTTTGACCAGATGAAAAGCCGACGACAGATTGATTGCGATGATCGCGTCCCATCGCTCGTCTGGTTGCTCGTCGATGGGCGCAACGTGCTGGATGCCAGCATTGTTGACGACGATGTCCACCTTGCCGAGCGTATCGTGTGCAAGCTTGGCCATCCGCCGGACCTCTTCAGGCACGCTCATGTCTGCGCTGCTGTAGCACACGCGTACACCGTATTCGCGTTCGAGCCGGGCGCGTGTCGACTCGATCAGATCGGCGTCGCTGAAACCGTTCATGACGATGTCTGCGCCTTGTGTCGCGAATGCTGTGGCAATGCCGAGGCCGATGCCGCTCGTCGATCCGGTGACAATGGCGGTTTTTCCGTTGAGCATGAGCGTCTCCTGTCCAAAGAGCGAGTTGCTGACGCGGCCCAGCCGCGCGATAAAGGGTGCGAGCTGGGGCACGCCGCCGCTAGCTGCGCGCACTGTCGCGCCCAAGCCAGCGGTCGATCAGATAGTCGAGCGAAAGCTTGCCGGGACCATGTAGCAGCGTGACCAGCAGAAACAGACCCCAGTACCGGTGATCCTTCAAGCCGACCGCACTGAGATCCGGATAGGAAATCACCGCGATGATGTTGAAGACGAACAGCCCGAACGCGGCGTAACGGCTGCCGAGGCCAAGGATGAGAAAGACCGGAAAGCCGACCTCAGCGGCCGTGCCCATCCATGCAGCCAGCGTGGGTGGGAGCAGCGGCACGGCATACTCGCCGTGAAAAAGCGCAAGCGTGGTCGACCAGCTCGCGAGCTTCGTTAGCCCCGACTGGAAGAAGACAAGCCCGATCAAGATGCGAATACCGAGGTCGAGCGCGGGCCTGACCAATTCGAATACCCGCAGGGCCGCACGGTGCAGCCCGAGTGCCTTTTGAAGGGGACCTGATGGCAGACAGGCTTGTGTCGTCGAGAGTTGCGATGAGAGCTTCATAAACAAGCCTCCGTTCGTCGATTGATCAAAAAGAAAGGTGAGCGCCGCATGACGATGCGGCGCGTGCGTGGCGGGAGCGTCAGCCGGCCTTGCCGCCGTGTTTTGCGAATTCGGAAAGCTGCAGGTGTCCGCCGGCGATCTTTTCGCAGGTTCCTTTCGGCACCAGGATCCACGCCTCCGCGTCGCGGTCCGTCTTCACCGCGGCAGCACAGGAGTTCGTGCTGGTCCCGCAGTCGTTCTTGCCCGCTTTGGCGATACCTGCACACTTTTCGGTGTCGCCGGCAGCCACGGCATTGGTGCTCGCCGCCACGACGCCCAATGCCAGCAGGCTCGCGATCGCGCCTTGAATGATTCGTCCGCTCTTCATGATGCTTCCTCCAGAATGGTGATGAGGACAGGTGTAATTGCCTGCCACCCGGGATGAAGTGTGCGCAACGCAGCTCACGGGTCTATTGCCCAATGATCAAATTTCTGTCACGGCGCGCGGCACGAGGGCAATGCGCTGCAAGCGCTAGACACGCGCGCGTCGCGAAGTAGAATGGTTGAAGGCAAGGAGTACGTTGCGCCAGAGGCAGGGCGCAGCGTAGGCGCCTGGCGCTCGAATGAAGGTGGGAGCCATGTCAAGGAACGTGCTGGTCATCGAAGACGACAATGACATCGCGCAGCTGGTCCGCGTGCAGCTGGCCGGGCTTGCATGCGAAACCACTGTGGTGAACGACGGCAGAGCGGGTCTTGCCGAGTCGCTCGCGCGGCCTTACGACCTGGTCGTGCTCGATCTGATGCTCCCCGGCATCGATGGCCTCGAGATCTGCAGGCGCCTGCGTGCTGAACGCCGCTATACCCCGATCCTCATGCTGACCGCGCGCTCAACCGAGCTTGATCGCGTGCTGGGGCTCGAGATGGGGGCGGACGACTACCTCGCCAAGCCGTTCAGCGTCCTCGAGTTCGCTGCACGCGTGAAGGCGATCTTCCGCCTGGTCGACACGCTTGCAAGCCCGGATTCGAGCCAGCACACGCTGATCGAATCGAAAAACCTGAAGATCGACGTCGAGAAGCGGGAAGTGACCGTGCGTGGCGCGTCGATCGAGCTGACTGCCAAGGAGTTCCAGCTTCTGCTCCATTTCGCGCGCAACCCCGGGCGCGTCTATACGCGCACTCAGCTGCTCGACCAGGTGTGGGGTTACAGCCATAGCGGTTACGAACACACCGTGAACTCGCATATCAACCGCCTGCGGGCGAAGATCGAGATCGACCCGAACTCGCCCGAATACATCCAGACGGTATGGGGCGTCGGATACAAGTTCTGCAATGCATCCGGCAGCTGACAGGCGTTTGTTCGCCACCCTCTACAGCCGTCTTGCTGCTGTGCTGATGACGGTGTTCATCGCTATTGGCGCGATCATGATCCTCGCGTCGCAACGCATGCTCGAGACGCAGCGTCTGTTCGAGCTCGCGACTGACCTCATCCTGGGTACCGTGCTGTTTAGCCTGATTGCCGCGCTCGTTGTGTTCCGCTTTCTGACGATCCGGCTGCGCAGGCTCGCTGCTGCCATTGAAGCGTTTCGCGCCAGCGGCTTTGCCACGCCGGCACGGATCGAACCGGAGGGCGGGTCGGACGACGAGATAGGGCAGCTCGTTGCCGCGTTTCAGGAAATGTCGGAACGCATTGCCTTGCAGCTCGCGCAACTCTCGCGTGTGGACCATGAGCGTCGCGAGCTGCTCGCCAACGTATCGCATGACCTGAGAACGCCGCTCGCGTCGATGCAGGGCTACCTTGAGACCATGCTGATCAAGGCGGATGGACTCTCACCGGAAGACCGGATGCGTTACCTTCAGATCGCGGTGAAGCACTGCGAACGGCTTGGCCGACTGATACGCGACCTGTTCGATTTAACCAAGCTGGAAGCCAACGAGGTCAGGCCGAAGGTCGAAGCGTTTCCGCTTGGTGAACTCGCCCAGGACGTGGTGCAGAAGCTGGCTCTGAGCGCACAAAAGCGTGGCCAGATACTGAGCGCGGACGTCAGCACCGAGTGTCCGATTGACGCCGACATCGGCATGATGGAGCGCGTCCTGGAAAACCTGATCGAGAATGCGATGCGGTATACGCCGGAGGGCGGGAAGATCACGGTCAGCGTGCGAGCCGCTGGCGAGCGGGTGGCAATGCAGGTCACCGACAGCGGGCGGGGAATCCATGAGGACGATCTGGGCAGCGTCTTCGACCGCTACTATCGCGCCGATCGTGGAGAATCCGGCGACGCCGGCAACGCCGGTCTCGGCCTCGCCATCGCGCGGCGCATTGTGGAGTTGCACGGAGGGCAAATCCGTGTAGAGAGCGCGCTGGGGCGGGGGACCACGTTTACCGTCGAACTGCCGGCAGCCTTGGCAGCCCAGCCGGTTGGCTAGAACTCAAATGCCTGTCCGCGTTGGAGCAGCGTGACGTGTCGATCGGGTATCAGCTGTTCAATTTCGCTCATGATGGTTGCGGCGGCGTGCGGCTTCATATGGGTGATGAAGATGTCCGGCCGCGCCCGCAGTTTCGATAGCTCGGCGGCGATGAGGCTCGGGCACAGGTGCCGCGAGGCGATGGCGCGGGCGCGTTCGTGCTCGCAGAACGCCGTCTCGATCAGCAGATAGCGCAGATTGCCGACCGCTTCCAGCGCTTCCCGAAGGGCATCGCACGGTCCCGTATCACCCGTAAATGCCAGGCTCGAAGCGCCGCTGTCGACGCAGTACCCCGCCGCGCCCGAAGTGTGAAACGCCGGCAGCGCGGTCAGTAGCCGGGTTCCGCAGCGCAGGGACTGACCCGTCTCGATGGGGCGGAATTGCAACCAGGGCGCATTGGCATGGGGCAGCGCAGTGAAATCAGGCCAGATGCGGTTGTTGAACAGGCACGTCTGCAACGCGTCGAGTGTCTCGACGAGCCCATATACGATGAGAGGTGCGCCGCGCGCGGGACCGACGGCATCGACGATAAATGGAATGGAACAGACGTGATCGAGATGGCAGTGCGTCACGAATACTTGACTGATGCGCGTCATCGCGTCGACGTCCAGTTCACCGACCCCCGTTCCAGCATCGATCAGTATGTCGTCGTCTACGAGGAGCGATGTCGTGTGCTGCCCGGCGCCGAATGCGCCGCTGCATCCCATCACGGTCAGCTTCATGGTGATACGCGCCAATGGGCCGTGCAGCGCGGTCTGTCGGATTCGCTCGCGCCAGGTCCAACAGCAAAGTCCACGAGCGTCGCATCGACGATACGGCGCTGGATGAATTCGCCGAGGTGAAAATCGTGATCCGCCCGGAGTGCGAACGCATACGCGTCGTCCACGCTCGCGCCGTCGAACAGGGCCTGAAGGATCGCGAACTCGCCACGTCCAAGGGGCTCGACATCAACTGCGAAGCCCGAGCGCCGGATGAGCAGAAGGTCGCCCCCAGCCTGCACATTGACGGTTTGGTCTGTCCCGGCATCCGGCTGGTTCATCTGCCAGATCTTCAGAACGGGGAAGTCCGAGGCGAGCAGACGGCATGCTGGATGGAGACGAAACCTCAACATCGAGCAGTCCACTTCGGTCAGGGTCGCCAACTGGGACAGCGACAGCGCCGGATGATCCGCGGCGTGAAAAATCTCGTGCATGCACCATTCGAGCGCGGCGGTGTCGGGCAGGTAACCGAGTGGCGCCGCCGGGGGGAAGTTCGCCAGAAAACCCGGGAATGAGGCACCGAAGCACTGTATGTCCCCGTTGGCCGAAGGGGTGTCATGAATGTACCGGCTCGCAGCGTGGGCAAAAAAACGCTCGCCGACCAGGCATTCAACCACGGGATAGACTGCCCGCAGCGCTTCGAAGAAATTGCGATACACGTTGTTGCGATAGACCGCAAGCCGCTCGCTGGTGTCAGTGCCGACGATGAGGCCGTCGGTGTGTGACGTGTCCTGCTCAAATATCGCGGCCGCAAACGCGGCCTGCACGTCATGCAATGAAGGCATCGCAATTCTCCATGATCGCCGTCGCTTTGCGGGCTTCCGCCATCAGCACGTCGAACGCGGGAATGTCGGTGTCCCACTCGATCAACGTTGCGATCGGGCCAAGACGTTCGATCGCGTAGCGATAGAGGAACCATACGGGCTCGGCAACCCGTGTGCCGTGCGTGTCGATCAACAATGTACCCGCACGGTCATGGCCGGCCAGATGGATCTCCTTCACGGCCCGAGCGGGCAGCACGTCGATGTAGGCGAGCGGATCGACGCCGTGGTTCGAACTATTCACATACAGATTATTGACATCCAGCAGGATGCCGCATCCTGTGCGCCTGGCGACGCTCGAGACGAACTCGCATTCCGGCATCGTCGAATGCCGGAACTCGACATACCTCGAAATGTTCTCCACCAGAATCTGCCTGCGCAACCGTTCCTGCACCTCGTCGATGTGGTCGCAGACGACGGCGAGCGCTTCTTCTGTAAAAGGCAACGGCAGCAGATCGTTCAGAAACCGCTGCTGCACGCGTCCCCAGCTCAGATGTTCGGAGACGAGACCTGGCTCGATCTGACGCACGAGATTGTCGAGGCGCTGCAGATGCGCCTGATCCAGCGGCCCGGTCGAACCCAGGCAAAGCCCGACACCGTGCAGGCTCAGCGGGTAGTCGTGGCGAATGCGCTCGAGGTAATAGAGCGGTTGCCCGCCCGCGCCGAAGTAGTTTTCGCTATGCACTTCAAACCATGCGATGGCTGGGCGTTCGGTCAGGATCTGCTGGTAGTGTACGGCGCGCAATCCGACGCCCGTCGCTGGTGGAACATGCTGACGCGACGCAAAGCGGGAAGGAGGGGTAAGCATGGCGGAACGCTCCGGGCGGCTGATGAAGCTTAGTCTCGCGCCCAAAGATCACGAAGCCGTCACGATTGCGTGAACTCTTTGTCCGCCGCGGACCGCGTCCGGCGCAGACGGCTGGTGCCGCGCGGGATGTTGGCCTATCTTCGAAGGACCGAATCCATTCGGCGAGCACACCCACCGTGGAGGGGCACTCCATATGAGCCTCAAAATGAAGCTGGTTCTGCCAGCCACCGCCTGCGGCCTCGTGTTGCTCGCGTGGCTGGCTGTCGGATGGGTTCCTGGCAGCCCCACGGGACACGCACGGATGGGGTTGCTCGCCGTCGTCGCGACCGGTATTGCGGTGGTGCTTGCGGCGGTAAGTGTGACGTTCGAGATCTTTTTGCGGCGCCCTCTTCGCAACGTTCTGCAGACGTATGGTTCTCGAGCGGACCATGGCGGGCTCGATTCCGGGAAGGATGTGGTTGAAGCGGTGCGGAAAACGCTCGAGCGCGCGAGCAACAAGGTCGACGCGCTCGGCCAGGCGGTGCAGATTGCCAATGACAAACGCAGCGAACTGGAATCCGCGCTGCAGTATAGCGAGGAGCGCTACGTACTGGCGATGCGGATCTCAGACGATGGCGCGTGGGAGTGGAATCTCCAGACGGGCGAGTTCGTGCTGTCTCCACGCTGGAAATGCATGCTCGGCTACACCGAGGATGAGCTCTCCGATTCTCTTCAGGCATGGCGGAACATAGTTCATCCGCTCGACCTCGCAGCCGTCGAGGCGACGTTGAATTGCCGGCTGGAATCTAATGTCACGCGGTTCGAGCAACAGTTCAGGCTTCTGCATCGGGACGGGCGGTACCGATGGGTGAGTTCGCTGGGCACGGTTATCCGCCATGCCAATGGCAAGGCGTTGCGCATCGTCGCGCTGGATACGGATATCACGCGCGTCAAGCATATCGAGAGCGTGTTGCACCACATCGTCGAGGGGACTTCAGGCACAGGTGGGGAAGCATTCTTTCGAGGGATGGTGCGCAGCTTTGCCGCTGCGCTGGAGGTCCCTTGCGCTTTCGTCACCGAATGCATAGATTGGCCCCCAAAGCGCGTCCAGACACTCGCCTATTGGCGGCGCGGCGACTTCGTAGACAACATCGAGTTCGAACTGTCCGGCACGCCGTGTGAGGCAATCTTTGATGGGGGCCGTCCTGTTTTTTATTCATCGCATGTTCACGAGCTGTTCCCGCGCGAAAAAGACTATGAGAGCTATTATGGGATCCCGATATTCGGCAGCCGAGGCCGCATCATTGGGCATATGGCGTTCTTCAACGACAAGGAAATGAGGCAGGAGGATGTCCTGACGGACGCGGTGTATCAGATATTCACGGCACGCGCGGCTGCTGAAATCGAGCGCAAGGCCGCGCTCGATTCCCTCACGCGCTCCGACGCAGCCGAGATCACGTCTCCAGGGCGTGAGACCGAGAAGAAACCGGCGACTCCGCCCGTGACCAATATGTGATCCATCATTGATGGACGCGTGAAGTCCGCTCACGAGAATGGCTTCCAGAGGTTCAGGCTGGAGGCTAAGCGCCGCGCGAGAAGCGCGGTCAGTCGCTCTAGTGCTGCACCTCGAAGCGATTCGACCGCCATCCTGGCGTCGCACTTTCCCGATGGAGCAGACATGAAAACCGTTCGCAATGCAGTTCTGTGCACCTTGGTACCTTTGTTGTGTGCGGTCGGTACCGCACACGCGCAGGGTGGTATCGGACACAGCGGAAGCTATGGGCCGTGGTGGGACACCCCCGCTACGATGTCGATGGACAAAATGACGCCGCAGCAGCGAGACAAGGTGGTCCAGATGGAGCACAGGATGATGCAGACCGCGATGAAGCACGACCAGGCAATGGCAAAGATGGAGAGCGACTTCATGCATTCCATGATGGAGATGCAAAAGCAACTTCTCGAGCTGTATCGAGGGCATTGACGGCAGCGGGCCTGTGCCGCCGCCAATCCGGGTGACCGCATGGCAATGCGGCATCAGGCCACGCCGAGAAAATTCTCGTCGCGCTTCCCGGCGCGACGATGTTCGTTCTCTCTGTCTTTGCGACTCAGGTCGGCGCGGCCATCTGGCTGCGTGGTCCAGCTACCCAGCCAATGTGGGTAGGCGGCCGCCAAGGGCTGGCGAGTTCTCGCTCGGCGGAAACACGCACCAGCCATCGTCATGGTGGAAAAAGTAGATCGCCAGCGTGCCACTTTGTCGCGTCGCTGCCACGCAGACGTAGCGACGGCGATTCGATCTCAGGCGGCCGGACCGGGTAACGCGAGCCGGTGTGGCCGCAGTCGGTGCCAGCCATTTGTCAACCAGAGAACGTAAAGACTGATAGCCCGTGTTCATGATTTTTCCTCGCCTCATTCAGTAGCAGCAGCGGATGCTTAACGAAGCCCAACCGCTGAACAATAGTGTGGCTGACGAAATTAACGTGCCGGTCAAACATAGGTCACGTATTTGTCCCGTCGAAACGAACGGAGCCGATTTCGGCAGACAGCGACGAGATGATCGAAGCGGATTTGCTCATGGTGCCTTCTGGGGTGGAGATCGCGAACGCGCCACCTTGTAAGAAATTTCGTTCTGGCGCGACCAAAGGTTACGCGGCGGCCTGAAATTCTTTTTATGCCGCTTGCCTTTTCCACAGCTTACGACCATGTCTGACTTCAGGCGCCGCGGCGGCATACGCATCCATCTGGTCCCATTTCTACCGGCCAAAGGACGGCAGAACCGCAAACCGGATGAAACAACCCGACCCGATGGTTCGGCAGACCGGTCCGTATTGATGGCGTGCGCGCAGGTCCGCGACCGCGATAGCTGCGCCCGCTGTGACAGGATCATCGATTCGGAGCACATGATGTTGAGCGAATGGAAGCACCGGACCGGTCTGTATATCAAGCGTTTCTGGCAGCCGACCAGCGCGTGCATGACATGCATGCCTGGAAGCTGGGGCAATGTCATGAGCCTTGTTCACTGGACGATTGCACTACAAACAGGGCTGTTCACCGGAATACTGGCCGTACTTTTGACTTTCACGCCGGCGGCGAAGCTTTACGCGCACCGATACGGCAATGCGTTGGTCGTCGGCTTCCTGACGACGTTAGGCGACGCCTACTCACACGCGAGTCACTACGGCATCCCCTTCGCCGAGCACGTCGCGACGGGTGTGATTTCGGGTCTACTGACGTTGGCTGCCTCATATATCTTCGAAGACCGCGCCCGACGCATTCGGGCCGCATGGACGCGGATGTTCGGAAAGCCTGTCCGTTGACCCGAGTCAATTGAATGCTTCTATCAATGGAGGCGAGTTCGCAGATCATTTTTGTCTGCCCACGCACCGGGATGTCTCTTTCGGTCTTGAGTGGTTCCGCGTCGGGTTCGAGAGCCCGATCCAGACCGGACCCTCGAGCGAGCCTAGCTTCGGAACAAATGCGAGGCGTGGGTGATAGCGCCGCCTGCACGGATAGCCGCCGCCACAAGAGCGGCTTCGGAAAGTTGCGCATCGGAAGCGCCGGCGTCGCGAGCGGCTTTAGTGTGCAGTTCAATGCAGTAGGGGCACTGCGTCGTCAACGCGACAGCAACCGCAATGATCTGCTTTTGTTGCACGCTCAGAGCGCCCTCTTCAAAGACCGCCTTGTCGAACGCCCAGAAACTTTTCATCGTATCGGGTGCGTTTTCATCCAGCTTTTTCAGTTGTGTGAGATGCTTCATGTCGAACATGGGATTCTCCATAATCAATGACGTGCATGCTCATGGTAGAGATGACCGTGTTCCATGTGGTCTCGAATTGGTCCGAATTCGTCCATGAGTAACCATAGCCTCTTCGGGCTTCCGATTCTGGAACGGTTTCTGGCGGCACTAGACATCGGCGTGGCAAATTTCACGCTTTGCGACATACGCGATGGCTGGAGTGCCCGGTTCGACGCTTGCGAGACGGTCACCCTTCACTACTGCATGCAAGGAAGTGGGGCATTGGTGACGCAAGACGGGGAGCGCATCTCTCTGAGTACACATAGCTTCGTGCTGTTGCCACCCGGAGCCACCTATCGGCTCGAAGGTGGCAGTTCGTTGACTACAAGTGAGACAAATTATGGGCGTCTCACTGACTGGCCTTCGCGAGAGACGATACCGACTATCCAGGTCGGCGGAGGACGAGAGGGCATCGCGACGGCGTGCGGCGAATTGAACCTGGGCACGCATTTCGGCAGTGACCCATTCAGGACGATGCGTCGGCCGCTGGTCGCACAGTTCGACGGGAAGTCAGGCTTAAAGGATCAGTTCGTATTGCTGCTAGCGGAATGCGCGCGTCCCGGGCTCGGTTCGCGAGCGCTGGTAGAGGCGCTGCTTAAACAGTGTTTGATCATGGTAGTGCGACGGCAAATCGATACCGGAGGCCCAGACCTTCCGTGGGCAGCAGGCCTCGCCGACAGGCGACTCGCAAGAGCACTTGAAGCGATCCTTGAACGCCCGGCATCGCCCTTGTCAGTGGAACGCTTAGCCGATATCGCCGGAATGAGCCGTTCGGCATTCGCTGCACAGTTCATGAAGGCGTTCGGGCAGCCGCCGATGGCCATGTTGAAGGTCGTGCGGTTACGAAAGGCGGCGGAATTGCTAGCCACGACTGCTCTTTCGGTCGTCGAGGTCGCAAGAATGGTCGGATTCTCAAGTCGAAGCAACTTCTCCCAAGCGTTTCATGCAAAGCACGGAATGGATCCGACGGCTTTTCGGCGTCGATCGGGCGCAGTAAATTACCAGGCAGGGCGAGACGTGCGGTAACGCCAGAGGCTGGACCTTACCTGCGCGAGATGCGAGATGGCTTGGGCGAGCTGATTCGGATTGTGGGAGCGCATAACCTTGCGCTAGCAGTGGAGGTCGGGCCAGGAAGAGACAGCCGCCACACGCAAGCGATTGACCAATCCTCTTCGAATTGCGGACGATGACCGGCAAAGCATTTGATCGACACCCTACAGCACTACCACCGTCCAACCAGGATCCAGCTTTGCTAGTCCGCCTGTGACGAATTTGTGATCTTCCATTGATGGACGCGTGAAGTCCGCCCGCGAGAATGGCTCCCAGAGGTTCAGGCGGGATCGCGGCGCGGGCGGTGGTCACTCGCGCGGCGTGAAGCGCGGGCAGTGGATCCAGTGCTGCGCCTCGAAGCGATGCAGCCGCCAGCGTGGCGGGGCACTTTCTCGATGGCGCAAACATGAAAACCGTTCGCAAAGCAGTGCTCTGTGCTTTCGTGCCTTTCGGAGCAGCAAGCATGAACGCAATCAAGGTGTCCGCCGCGGCGCTCGTCCTCGCGTCGCTCGCGTCCGTCGCTGCACCCGTGCACGCGGCCGATTTTCGTGAATTCGACAGCACCGCGTTCGCCGCCGCACAAGCCGCGGGTGAGCCGGTGCTGGTTGACGTTCATGCATGGTGGTGCCCTGTCTGCCTTTCACAAAACCGCACGATCAGGAAACTCGTCGCCGCGCCGCGCTATGACAGACTGGTTGTCTTTCGCCTCAACTATGACAAGCAAAAGGATGAATGGAAGCGCCTTCAGGTATCAAAACAGGGAACACTAATCGCGTACCGGGGGCAGACCGAGACCGGCCGCCTGGCGTTCCAGACCGATGCCGCGAAGATCGAGGCGTTGCTTAACAGTGCAGTGCGTTGATCATGGCGGCCTCGTTCAACCTGTTGCTGCTCGGGTACGCTGCTGGCGCGCTAACGATACTTTCGCCGTGCGTGTTGCCGCTGGTGCCCATCGTGCTAGGCAGCGCCGCACAGGAAAGCCGCTAGGGACCGCTTGCGCTTGCCGCAGGACTTGTCATGTCTTTCGCGTCGGTCGCGCTGACGGTGGCGCTCGCGGGCGTGTCGAGCGGGATCGATGCGGACGAGGTGCGAATCATCGGCGCCGTCGTGATGGTGCTGGCTGGCCTCGCGACACTGTTCAAACGCGCGGAGACGGCGTTCGGCCGGATCATCGCGCCGGTCGCTGCACGGGCGAGTGGAAGCCAGACCAAACTGGAACACTTCGGCGTGCTGGGCCAGACGGCGATCGGAGCATTGCTCGGCATCGTGTGGAGCCCGTGTGTCGGCCCGACGCTCGGGGCGGCGACTGCGCTCGCGAGCGAAGGGCACGATGTCAGCACGGCTGCACTGACCATTCTGGCGTTCGGGATTGGCATCGCGTCGATGCTTGTCGTGATTGCGCTCGCTGCGCGAGGACTCGTGCCACGCTGGCGCGACACGCTAATGCGCGTCGGCGGGAACGGCAGGCGGGTCTTCGGTGGATTGCTGGTCGCGGTGGGGATGCTGATCATCACCGGTCTTGACCATCAGTTCGAAGCTCTGGTGCTCGCCGTTGCGCCGGACTGGCTGACGGATCTGACGACCCGTTTTTAGTACGCGCAGCCCGGCGTGTTCGTTGCGTCTGCAACGGGGCCCGTCGCTGAACGCGGCGCAGGTCTGCGTGCGCCGGACGCGACAGGCGCAGCGAGATTCGATGGGGAGACAGACGGACATGGCCATTTGCGACAATGAAGCCCATACCGCTCCAGCGCCAGCGTGCTTTACTGTACCGCCGCGCACATCCGGCTCGCGGACAGCACAAGTCCCCGCGCCGCGGCTCGACGAACGGACAGCGCAGGCGCTCGCTGACATGCTGCCTTTGCTGTGCTGCGGCGAGGAAGCGGCCACCATCGCGTTTTGCCGGCTCGCGGGCCGTGCGGATGGGGACCCCGCGCAGCGTGCTGAAGCGGCCGCGCTGTACATGATCGAAGCGGAAGAGCGCACGCACGACGCGCTGCTGCGGCAGCTATGCATCCTGCTGCCGCAGCCGGCTGACAGCGCGGTGCTACGTGCCGCGGCGCGGCGATTTCATCTGCAACTGTCCGCGCGCGATCAGACGCTGCACCTTGCGCGGATCGCCGCGGTCGATTCGGCGGTTTGCACAATACTGTCGCGGTTAACGTCGCCTCACGCTGCGCTCGCGCAGGACCCGGCTTTGGCCCAGCTGTTTCACCGGATCCGTCGCGACGAAGCGCGCCACGTCGCGGTGACGCGGACAATCGTGCGCGAGCGGGGCAGCGGTGACCGACTACGTCGTTCAGGCGCCATCGCACGTCATGCGCTCGCGGCTCTGCTGGGTCTGGGCGGTGCGGCGTTCGACCGATTGTGCGTCGATCCCGATGCGCTGATTCGTGACGTCAAGCGCTTGCCTGGAGGGCTGTTGTGATGGCTGACGCGAGTCGGAACGCATATGCATGCGGCAGTGTGGCTGTGCTCGGCACAGGTTTCGCGCTACCCGGCGCGCCGGTCGACAATCACGCCCTGTTCGAGCGCGTCAGACCGCTTGCGCCGGGCCTGACCGAACGCTCGGTGATCGCGACCGCGCGCCGCCTTGCGATCGAAACACGGCACGTAAGCCGCGCATTCCGGGCGCGCGCAGAAGCCCCGCTTGCTGGCGCGCGCAACCCGGAGCTTGCCGCACAGGCGGTGAGGCTCGCGCTGGACGAAGCCGGAATCGAGCCCGGCGAACTCGGCTATCTGATCGGTCACACGGCAACGCCCGCGCAACCGCTTCCGCCGAACATTGCGCTAGTCGCGGACGAACTGGATTACACGGGCCCGCACGTTGAGTTGCGCCAGGCTTGTACCGGGTTTGCGAACGCACTGTTGATCGCATTCGGGATGCTGACTCGTCCCGAAGCCCGGCCGGTGGCCATAGTCGGCTCGGAAACGGGTTCGTTATTCTTAGATCCCGCGTGCGCCGCGCTCGACCGCGATCAGCGCGTGAATCTAATGCAGATGGGCGACGGGGCCGCGGCGATCGTGCTGGCACCGCTCCGGCTTGGCACGCCGCGCGTGCGAGCCGCGTGGTTCGGTGCGATCGGCCTTCATAGGCCGCCTGGGCTCGAGATGCGCGCGGGCGGCTCAGACCATCCCGCGCTGGCTGCTTCACCGCTCGCGTTTGCGCACGACTATAGGCGGATCGCGCAAACTGGGACAGCGCTGTTCGACGCAGGTGCAGCGGCGGCAGCGCGTCAGGGTGTCACGCTGGATGCGGTCGACTGGATCGTCCCGCATCAGACAAGCGGGCGCATCGGCGTGCAACTGGCGGCGCACTTCGACGTGCCGCCGGGCAAAGTCTTCGTGAACGCCGACCGGGTCGGCAACACGGGCTCCGCTGCCATCTGGCTCGCGCTCGCGCAAATGCGCGCGCGCGGCCTCGTGTCGGGCTCGCGCGTACTCGCCCTCGGAGCAGAAGCCACCAAGCACATGCACGGTGGATTTTTGTATGAGCACGGATGAGTCTTTATTCGCGCTTGCATGTCGGATGTGCGCATCGACTGCCCCCGGGTCCGGGCTTTGGCGCAATTCCTCCTTCAGTTGTCCCACCTCGTTTTCCAGGCCCTCGATGCGGTCGAGCGTGTAGTCGAAGCTGGTGGAATCCATCGCTTGCAGGAAGGCCCAGACTGCCGCGAGGGCGCGGCGAAATCTTCCGTGCTCTGGGACCGAATGGTTCGCTGTGTGTGCCATCACAGGCTCCTCCGAAGGTGGTGGCGGAGGTTGGCCCTTTGCCGCCGACGTGTCGAATTCAAAGCTGCGACCAACCACCATCGACCGGCAGTTCGGCCCCAGTCGTGAAGGTTGCCTCGAACGCGAGGAAGAGAACGGCCTTGGCGATTTCCTCCGAAGTTCCGAAGCGCTTCATGGGAATCATGCCGATCGTCTTCTCCCTAACCTGGGCGGCCACGTTTTTATCGGGAAACACTTTGTCGAGGATCGGCGTGTCGATGGGACCGGGCGATACGGCGTTGACGCGAATCTCGCTAGGAACCAACTCAGCAGCGAGCGTCCGAGCGAATGATCGCAGCGCAGCCTTGGCGGCTCCATATGTGACCTGGCCAGGCAGTCCCTTGACATTGGCGACGGAGGTCGTGTGGACGACAGAGCCTCCCCGGTTGATCAGCGGCACGAGCTTCTGGATCGCGAAAAATGGTCCTTTGGAATTCAGGTTGAACATCTCGTCGTAGATGGCCTCCGTCACGCTATCGAGAGGCGTTGGAATGCTGAACCCGGCGTTGACAAAAAGCAGGTCAAAGGTCTCGAACTCGGCTTTCACCCGAGAGGCGAGGGCGTCGATGTCCGTCAGCGACCGCGCGTCGCTCGAAACCACGATGGCGTTCTTTCCAAGCTCTTTTTGCACCGATTCCAGACCAGCCTTCGAGCGACCCGTCACCACAACGCGCGCTTCCCCATCGAGGAGCGCATCTTTGCCGTCGCGAGGCCCATGCCGGTCGTACCGCCGATAACCACTGCTCGCTTTTCTCCATACCGTTCCATGGTGCTTTCCTCCGTTAGGGTTGTCTTGCTAGTTTTGAACTGTTTTGTACGATATTTGGCGAAAAGGATGCGAGGTTCGACAAGTTGACGCCCGAGACATTGACGACGGCCTGCCACGCGGCTTCTTGATTAGCGCCATCGAGGAGGTGTGGGTGGCGCTGCGCCTCAATTGGGCCTGAGAACTTCCCTTGAGCCGAGGCGAAGAATTGCCCTGAGACGTCGGTCCCGAACTCCGCCGCCTGAAGGTACCGACGGGCTGCGGTATCCGGCGTCTGATTCATGCCGGGAATAAGGTTCGCGAGTGGGATAAACAGATACTTCACGGCCAGGCTAGCTTTTCGCGAAACCTTGGTAGCGGTCGCCGCACCGGGTGAGACAGCGTACACTGCCATGCCGGAGGGTAGCCGACGCGCCAGCGCCGCAGCCCACCAAGCAACGATGAGCTTCGCGTCGGCATACGCATTGTTGGGAACATACTTCACGTTCGGCCCGTTGCGCAGCAGGGCTTCCATAGCAGCGGCCAGGTCGCCTCCGTGGTATTTGGCAGCGAGTGCGTCCACGTCGGTGTACTTGAACATGGGTACGCCCCCTCGGGCAGGTTCCGCGCTGGCAATAACAATCCGCGCGTTGGGGCTCAGCAGGTTGGCGCGGAGCAGTCCGACAGCCAATTGATGATGGCCGATGAGCGGGGCCTGAGAAGCCTCGACGCCCGCCGCAGTGATCACTCGCTGCTTACCCGGGACCATCCCGGCATTGAGCAGTAGGAAATCAATCGGCTGACCTCGCTTGACGAGTTCAGCGAGGGCGGATTGAACGCTGGTCGGCTCGTCGAGCTCCAGCTCCAGCGGCGTGAATACCTGTGTCCTGGTCTGAGCCGCGAGCTGAGCGGCTGTTTCTTGAACCCGGGCCAACCTGCGCCCGGTGACGATGATTTGACGGTAGCCGTTGGTGGCGAGCAAGCGGGCTGCCTCATGACCGACCCCGGAGGTGGTGCCGGTGACGAGCGCGATTGAATGTTCCATGGGCGTCTCCGTGTCAAAGGGTATGGTCGAGTCGTAAGGCCCTGCGAGGCCAAGGTCGGCTTGATAATTTAGAACTATTCGGTTATAAATTGATGCGATGGTAATTGTCAATGAGTTTTGAACCAAATGATTCAAAATACCGCTAGGCCAGTGGGACGACCGCGCAGCTTCGACGAGACGCGGGCGCTGGAAAAGGCGACTCAGGTGTTCTGGTCGAAAGGCTACGACGGAGTGACGATTGACGATCTCGTCACCGGGATGGGTGTGGGACGGCCGAGCCTGTATGCCGTCTTTGGGGACAAGCGGGCGATATTCTTGCGGGTCCTTAAGGCGTACGCAGAACGGAAGGGCGCAGCAGCCGCGAAGGCACTCCTTTCGCCACAGAGTCTTCGCGACTCGATCGCGGACTTTCTGAAGTACGCCGTCGAAAGTGCGACCCAGAAGGGGTCCGCCCGGGGCTGTCTTATGATTTGCGTCGCGCCGCTTGTGAACGACGCTGAGGTTCAGCGGTTCCTGCAGAGCGCGGTCGCGGGCGGTGCGGCGCTGGTGGAGCGCCGTTTCCGGGACGCGATCAGCGCGGGAGAAATCCCACCTGACTTTCCGGTCGCCGCGCGCGCAACCCAAGTCACGGATTTAGCGCGTGGGCTGACCATGCGTGCGCAGCTAGGCATGCCGCGCAAGACGCTCCTCAAAGATGCCGAGGTAGCGGCCGACTTGGTGCTCCTACCGCCACGCGTCAGACGGATTATCGGAGAAATTCACTGAGAAATGACCACGCAACTGACATGAGCGGCGGACCCGGGGTGTCTCGTCGTCTGATGAACGAAATGGCGACGTGGTCTATCGACTCCAAGCGCGCCGATGAAAACACAACAGTTTTTTCACTTGCTGCGCACTTGCGGGACGGATATTTCACTTCCAAAGGAAGTGCTGGTTGCTCGACGCCCTTTGGCATTTAAGTCGGCGGTCGTCTGTGGCTGATTCAGCCGCTGTTCGTGCCGGAGGCGAGTGTCCGAACCGTGCGAGCAGGCGATATGACTCATTCCCATTTGCGAATGCCCTCATTGACCCGTACCCCCTGTGAACGTCAGTGAAGCGACCTGCAGCCGCCGCACAGCGGCTGATCGGCGACCGACCGCTTTGGCCGATCAGCCGCCGGCCGTCTCAGTTAGGCAGTTCATGCATGGCCAATTCCAGCACCTCGGGTTTCTCTGTTGCCGAAATACGACACCGATATGCCAACGAGTTGCGAGGGAATTCAGCGTAGTTTTTGGCGTAGGTTTGGGAGCGGAGGCCTGTCAGGAAAGGCCGCTTCACTACTTCGACGAGAACGAATAACAGGAAGTTGAGACCTGTCCGGGTTCGTCCATATTGAGCCAATGCCTTGGCGTTACGCATTAGATGCCGGTCGTCTTCCTGAAAACACCGCGAATTGGTGGAAGGAAGTTCTACGAGGGCAACTGAAGAGCAAAGGGCGCAAGATTGAAGGCAAATACACCGGGACACAGAAAAGGGTGCTATCGGTAGACGAGCTTGGCACATTGATTCGGTGGTTGCCGAATTTCAGTCTGACCGTCGCTGATGCCTTGACGCTCTACCTCTGGACAGGCACGAGGGGGGCTCGTCAGTATGGACCGCACCGAGATCGCGGACGAAGGCGACGGTCTTTGGTGGACGATCCCCAGGCAAAAGACCAAAGTGCCACACAACGAGAAAGCAACGGATCTGCGCGTGCCGCTGATAGGCCGCGCCGAAGTAATCGTGCGGCGACGCCTCGATCAGGCCAAGGGAAAGGTTCTATTTCCTTCCTCGCGCGGGGTGGCGATGGATCAGACCGTGGTCCAGCACGGCGTCTACTACCATCAGCCTTACTGCAAGATTGCTCCGAACCATGATCGACCTCGTTTGCCCGTCACGCATTGGTCAGCTCATGATCTTCGACGCACCACCCGGAATATCCGGCGTGGCCGGAATTCCTGATTACCGAATTGCAGGTTGGATATCGTCTCGCCGGGCTGGACGCGACGGGAGAGCATGTTTGAATCGGCCGAAGGGAGACCGGCACGTTGGCGGAATCCGCTGGCGGCGAGATGTGTTGTGTGGAAGTCAGTGGAGCATCGTGACCGGCGTTGAGGACAGGCGCCATAGCTTTGCAAGCACCGTCCATCTGTGAAAAAATCCAAGGCGGCTAGCATCGAGCACGACGATGTCGGCATGATCCTTAGCCGCGTACTTCGCGATCGTTCGCTCCGGCGGTCCGAAGACACGCTTCCAGGTGTAGGGTACGCCGGACTCGTCGAGGATCGCGCGCGTTTGCATCAGCGCATCGCTTGATCGCTCCCTCTCGAGTTTGCGCAACGCGGACCGCGAATGGAATGCTGCCACGCGACCTTGTGCCAGGTCGTCAAGGACTTCGATCACCTCCACCTCTGATACGCATTTTTCGGAAAACAGGAACGCTCCATGGCGCGCCGCTTCTAGAGCGCCCTTGTCGTCCAGTACTGGAATGAGCAACTTCAGCACATCAATTCTCCTTTACGAGCACGTCGGGCGGCTCTTGGCTTAATTGAAGCACGGAGAGCACTGCGACGACGTAAAAGCCGAAAGCCGACGCATAAAAATTGCGTCAAATTCTGATCGCTATCCGAATCCAGCAGCAAGTCCCACCGAGTTTTCCAGGCGAAGCTTGTTGGCTACCTGACGCCGACCAGCCGATATCCGACGCCTGTCTCAGTCACGATGTGTTCGGGCTGTGCCGGATTGCGCTCGAGCTTATGCCGCAGGTGACCCATATAGATCCGCAAATAATGTGCGTTTTCCGCATGAGAAGGTCCCCAGACCTCCTGGAGAAGCTGGTGATGCGTCATCACGCAGCCCGCGTGGCGCACGAGCGCAACGAGCAGCCGGTACTCGAGCGGCGTCAGATGGACAATTTCGCGGTCGCACTGTACCGACCTCGCTACCAGGTCGACAGTGATTGAACCGAAGGACACCGTGGCCGACTCTGCAATCACACAGCGATTCTGCCTTCGCAGCAGCGCGCGAATCCGTGCCTCCAATTCCGCAACGCTGAACGGCTTCGTCAGATAATCGTCCGCGCCGGCGTTGAGCGCCGCGACCTTTTCTTCATCGCGGGTACGCCCCGACAGGACGACGATAGGCACGTCGGACCATTCGCGCAGTTGCCGGATCACGTCGAGACCGTCGATATCCGGAAGTCCGAGATTGACGATCACGAGATCCGGCCTCGCGCTTGCCGTCATCGCAATCCCTTCCTGTCCTGTGTTGACATCGAGGACGCGCATCGCCTCTTCCTGCAGCGACATCCGCACGTACCGGCAAATATGCGGGTCGTCTTCGATCAGTACGACTGTAACGAACGGGTCGCTCATGACGCCTGGGTGCGGTTCATGGCTCGCCGGGTACGTTTTTCGACTGCTGCTGCGCCGTGCCTTCGTCGAGCGCATCTGCGGCGTCCCCGATTTCTCCCGGTGGGGCCTCGTCAGCCGGCAACATGAACCAGAAACAGGCGCCGAGCACGTTTCCGTTCGGATCGGTGCGATTTGCCGCGCCAATTTTTCCTCCATGCGCCTCGACGATGGCGCGGCAAATCGCAAGACCCAGACCTATGCCGGGTAATGCCGATTCTTTCTCACCTCGGGTGAACTTGTCGAATATGCGGGATTCCATGCCGGGGGGCAGACCCGGTCCGCTGTCTTCCACCTTGACTCTCACATAACGATTGCCATTCTCCTGGACGGCGGATGCATTGACGAAGATGGGCGACCCGGCGGGTGTGTACTTCGCGGCATTGTCGAGCAGGTTGGCGAAGAGTCGTTCGATCAGTACGGCATCGAGTTGGACCAGCGGAAGATCGGACCGCACATGTGTCGATACCTTGCGCCCGGAGAGCGGACGGCGCGAAGCTGCAAGCGCGGCGCCGATCACTTCTTCGAGCGACGACCATTGGCGGTTCAGTCGCATGCTGCCTTCCTGAAGACGTACCATGTCGAGCAGGTTGGTCACAATGGCGGTCATCCGCATCGCCTCGTCATAGATTGCCTCGCCGAGTTCATTGGGAGCACGCTGCTCGTCCTTTTGAACGTAGCCCGGCTCCGCCAGCAAAGAGGCGAAGCCCACGATCGCGGTCAACGGCGTACGCAAATCGTGCGAGATCGCGGACAGCAGGGAATTGCGCAGACGTTCCGACTCCATGCTGACCAGCGCGTCCTGTGCGATCTCGACATAATGAACGCGCTCGAGCGCGAGCGCGATCTGGGCCGCAAACGTGTCGAGCATGCGGCGCTGTTCCGGTGTTGCAAACCCTTCCATCGCCGGGGATAGCAGTGCGAGGACGCCGCGTGTACGCATCGGCGCGCGCAGCGGCAGGTAGAGTGCCGCGGTTGCCGGTAGCGTTTCTGTTCCGTGGCCGGCCGGCTTTTGCTGGTCATAGACCCACTGCGCGATATCGCAATCGAGTTCCCCTTCGGCCAGCGTCACAGCGGGGTCCGGATTTTCAACCTTCTGCCGCACCTTTTCGGCGCTGTCGGGCAACAGGATCGCGACGCGCGCCTGAAAAACCTCGGCGACATGGCGCGTGCCGATCTCGAGGATCAGGGCGGTGGTGAGGGCTGCGCCGAGCTCGCGTGTCATCGCGAACATCGCATCGGTCCGGCGCTCGCGTATCGTTGCGACATGAGCCTGTCGCCGCAGACTGGACGTCAGATGGCTGATCGTCAGCGATGTCAGAAGCATCACCGCGAACGTCAACAGATACTGTGTGTCCGATACGGAAAATGAAAGCCGGGGTGGAACGAAAAAGAAGTCAAACGCGGCCACGCCGAGAAACGAAAGCAGCACGCCTGGCCCACGGCCCAGACGCACTGCCGTAAAGATCGTGCCAAGCAGATACAGCATGACGAGATTTGCCAGCGCGATCCTGTCCACCAGAAGAGTGGCGACAGCAGTGATCACCGCGCAGATCGCCACCGCATACCCATAGGAAACCAGCGGCAACCCGCGTTGATCCTCGGCCGGTGCGACAAAGCTGCCTGCCGCGCCGCGAGGGGCGGCGGATTCACGCACCGCACCCGAATTGATCAGCGAGATATCTATATCACCGGCTGCGCGGATCAGACGCTCGGTCGTGGACCGTCCCAGCCATCCGCGCCATCCGCGCAACACGGCTGCGCCCACGACGAGTTTCGACACATTGCGCATGCGCGCATAGGCAATCAGCGTCTTTGCGACCTGCTCGCCCTGCAACGTGACGGTTTCCGCGCCCAGATCGGCTGCGAGCTTGAGTGCGTCGAGCGTACGTCCGCGTATCGCATCGGGAAGCCGCTGAAGTTTCGGCGTCTCGACATAGACTGCCAGCCAATCAGCCCTAAGGTTCGACGCGAGCCGCGCCGCCGCACGTACGAGATTGCTGCTGTCCGGTCCGGCACCGACACACACGATAATGCGCTCGCGCGCCTGCCAGATACGCTCGATCGACTGATCCGCACGATACTCGCGCATCTGCGCATCCACGCGGTCGGCGGTGCGGCGCAACGCGAGTTCGCGCAGCGCGATCAGATTGCCCTTGCGGAAGAAATTGCGGACGGCGTGCTCCGCCTGCTGCGGCATATAAACCTTGCCATCACGCATGCGATCGAGAAGTTCCTCCGGCGGCAGGTCGACCAGCGTCACTTCGTCCGCGAGATCGAACACGCGGTCGGGTACCGTTTCCCACACGCGGATGCCGGTGATCTGACCGACCACGTCGTTCAGGCTCTCGAGATGCTGGACATTGACGGTCGTATATACGTCGATGCCGGCGTCGAGCAGTTCATGCACATCCTGCCAGCGCTTCAGATGCCGGCTGCCCTGGACATTCGAATGCGCCAGCTCGTCGACGAGAATCAGCTGCGGCTTGCGCGCGAGTGCTGCGTCGAGATCGAACTCGGCAAGCAGGCGTCCGCGATATTCGATTCGCGCGGGCGCAATGACCTCCAGCCCCTCGATCAGGGCGAGCGTTTCCTTGCGTCCATGTGTTTCGACGATTCCGACGACGACATCGACGCCTTCCTCCTTGCGGTATCTGGCAGCCTGCAACATCGCAAACGTCTTGCCGACTCCGGCCGATGCGCCAAAGAACACCTTGAGCCGGCCGCGCTGGCTTTTTTCTTCATCGCGCTGGATGCGGTCCAGCAGTTCGTCGGGATCAGGCCGGTTCATCACACCCCCTGCGGGTTATCCCGTCATCATGTCGTCGAGGTTCATACGTTTGCTATATGCCGTGCGCTGTCGGCCTGGGGAAACTCAATGCATCGGCTTGAGCTGGTCGAGTGCGAGGTTGAGTTTCAGCACGTTCACGCGACGCTCGCCCAATACGCCAAGTTGCCGACCCGACGTGTTCTGTGCGATCAGTTCGTTGATCTGCTGCTCAGACAGCCCGCGCGCCTTTGCAACGCGAGCCGCCTGATACGCGGCGGCAGCCGGTGAAATATCCGGATCGAGACCGCTGCCCGATGACGTGACCAGATCGACAGGCACAGGCGTTGTGTTGGACGGATCGGCGGCGTGAAGCGCTGCGAGGCGTCCCTTTACTTCATCGGCTAGGGCGGGGTTGGTGGCGCTCAGGTTCGAGCCGCCCGAGTTTTGCGCGTTGTACGGGTTCGGCGTCGTGGCCGACAACCGTCCCCAGAAGTAATAGGGCGCGTCGAACTGCTGGCCGATGATTTCCGAGCCGACTGCCTTGCCGTCCTTCTCGATGAAGCTGCCGCTGGCCTGATGCGGGAACAGCACTTGTCCGACCGCTGTTACGACAAGCGGATAGACGATGCCCGTGATCACCGTCAGGAACACAAACAGAACCAGCACGGGGCGCAATGAATTCTTCATGGTCGTGTACTCAAGCGTTCTTTCCATTCAGCCAGATCCGGATGCGGGGATCGGGCGGTCACAGTTTTCCAGGTGCTTCAGACCCATCCAAACGCGGCCAGTATCATGTCGATCAGCTTGATGAACGGGAAGGGCAGGATAATGCCGCCCAGGCCATAGATCAGCAGGTTGCGCCGCAGCAGCGCCGCCGCACCCAGCGCACGATATCTGACGCCCTTCAACGCAAGCGGGATCAGGAACACAATGATCAGCGCATTGAAAATTACCGCCGACAGGATCGCCGACGACGGGGACGTAAGACGCATGACATCCAGTACGCGCAGTTGCGGGTAGGTCGAAGCGAACGCGGCCGGAATGATCGCAAAGTACTTCGCGACGTCATTGGCGATCGAGAACGTCGTCAGCGATCCGCGCGTCATCAGCATCTGTTTGCCGATCTCGACGATTTCGATCAGCTTGGTCGGATTCGAGTCGAGATCAACCATGTTGCCGGCTTCCTTGGCGGCCTGTGTGCCCGAGTTCATCGCTACCGCGACATCGGCCTGCGCGAGCGCGGGGGCATCGTTGGTGCCGTCGCCCGTCATCGCAACGAGCCGTCCTTCAGCCTGGTGCTCCCGAATCATCCTCAGCTTGGCCTCGGGCGTCGCTTCGGCAAGGAAGTCGTCGACACCGGCTTCAGCTGCAATCGCCGCAGCCGTCAGCCGGTTGTCACCCGTGATCATCACGGTCTTGATGCCCATCCTGCGCAGTTCCGCAAAGCGCTCCTTGATACCGCCCTTGACGATATCCTTCAGTTCGATCACGCCGAGAACGCGTGCCGGGCCGCTACCCTCGCTGTCGTGACCACCGGGTTTGTCGGCAACGACCAGCGGTGTACTGCCGCGCCGTGCAACATCGGTCACCGCGGCGTTGACTTCCGCGGGATAACGGCCACCGTGCGCCTCGACATACTGTTTCACTGCTTCGGATGCGCCCTTGCGGATCTCCCGGTTCGGCAGATCGACTCCGCTCATCCGCGTTTGCGCGGTGAACCCGAGGAACGTTGCGTGGAGCGACGCCATGTCGCGCTCGCGCATATTGAAGCGTTGCTTCGCCAGCACGGAGATGCTACGGCCTTCCGGCGTTTCGTCGGCGAGCGAGGCGAGTTGCGACGCATCGGCGAGATCATGCTCCGACACACCCGGTGCCGGTATGAAGGTAGATGCCTGGCGGTTGCCGAGCGTGATCGTGCCGGTCTTGTCGAGCAGCAGGACGTCGACGTCGCCGGCGGCCTCGACCGCACGCCCCGACGTCGCAATCACGTTCGCCTGCATCATCCGGCTCATCCCCGCGACACCAATCGCCGACAGCAAACCGCCAATCGTGGTCGGGATCAGGCAGACAAGCAGGGCGACAAGCGCGGTGATCGTCACGACCTGACCTGCTTTCGCGGCTTGCACCGAGAACATCGAAAACGGCAGCAGCGTCGCGGTGGCGAACAGCAGGACGAGCGTCAACGCAACCAGCAGGATCGTCAGCGCGATTTCGTTTGGCGTCTTCTGCCGCTTGGCTCCTTCGACCATCGCGATCATCCGGTCGAGGAAGGCTTCACCGGGGTTGACGGTGACCCGCACGACGATCCAGTCCGAAAGGACCCGCGTGCCGCCCGTGACCGATGAAAAGTCACCGCCTGACTCACGGATGACGGGCGCGGATTCGCCCGTGATCGCCGACTCATCGACTGACGCGACGCCTTCGATGACTTCGCCGTCGGCCGGAATCGTATCCCCGGTCTCGACCAGCACGACATCGTCCTTGCGCAGATCGGTCGATGCCATCAAGCGCACGGCTGCTTTCGGATGCGGTTCGTTGAGTTTCTTGGCCATCACGTTGTGCTTCGCACTGCGCAGCGACGCCGCCTGCGCTTTCGAGCGTCCTTCCGCAAGTGCCTCGGCGAAGTTTGCAAACAACACCGTAAACCACAACCACAACGTAATGGCGAGGATAAAGCCCGCTGGCGCTTCGGCTTGCCCGGCGAGGGCGGCCACCCATAGGATGGTCGTGAGAATGCTGCCCACGTACACGCAGAACATCACGGGATTGCGCAACTGCGTGCGTGGCGTCAGCTTTTTGAACGAATCGACAATCGCGGGTTTCACGAGCGCCGGATCGAACATCGAGCGTGCGGCGGTACGTGCCTGGCCAAGGTTGTCGGGGCGATGGACAGGCGGTTCAATGGAAGTGGTCATGCTTTCCTCGAATTCAGTGACCTGAAATCATCGACAGATGTTCGACGACCGGGCCCAGTGCAAGCGCGGGCACGAAGGTGAGCGCACCGATCAGCAGCACGGAGCCGAGCAGCAGCACGACGAACAGCGGTCCATGCGTGGGCAGCGTGCCTTCCGTGGTCGCAATGCGTTTCTTTTCCGCAAGGGACCCGGCAATCGCGAGGACTGCGACTACCGGAACGAATCGGCCCAGCCACATCGCGATAGCCAGCAGCACGTTATAGAACGGTGTATTGACAGAGAGTCCCGCGAACGCACTGCCGTTGTTGTTGGTGGCCGACGTGAACGCGTAGAGGATCTCCGAGAACCCGTGTGCCCCCGGGTTGGCGATGCCGGCAGTGCCGAGCGGAGACAGCACACCGATCGACGTACCTGTCAGCACGATCATCGGCATGACGAGTATCGCGATTGCCACCATCTTCATCTCATAGGATTCGATCTTCTTGCCGATGTATTCGGGCGTTCTCCCGATCATCAGCCCGGCGATGAATACCCCCAGCAGCGCAAAGACGAGCATCCCGTAGAGGCCCGACCCCACGCCGCCGAAAACCACTTCGCCCAGTTGCATCATCAGGAGCGGCACGAAGCCGCCCATGGGCGTCAGTGAGTCGTGCGCGTTGTTGACCGCGCCGCACGATGCGGAGGTGGTGGCAACCGTGAAGATGCCAGAATCGGCGATGCCGAAGCGCGTTTCCTTGCCTTCCATGTTGCCGCCCGGCTGCATCGCAGAAGAGCTTTGATCGACGTGCAACGACGCGAACAGGGGATTACCGGACTGTTCAAAGCTGATTTCGCCCCAGCACGCGATCACGAACGCGATGGTCATTGCGGCGAGTACCGCATAGCCCTGCCGGCTGTCCCCGACCGTTCTGCCAAACACGATGCATAAGGCCGCGCCAATGCCCAGCATCGCCACCATCTGAACAAAATTGGCCAGCGGCGTCGGGTTCTCATAGGGATGAGCGGAATTTGCATTAAAGAATCCGCCACCGTTGGTGCCAAGCATCTTGATGGCTTCCTGTGACGCCAGCGGGCCCATGGCGATGGTTTGTTTGTCGGCCTTCACGTCCTGCATGACGGGGTTGCCCTTCGCGTCCTTGACCGCATTGCCCTGCGCGTCGGTCTTTGGCACCTGATAGGTCGTGACCTGAACCGTCGGCACATCGACGTATGACCTGAAATTCTGGATCGCCCCCTGGCTGATGAACACCAGCGCTATCACGAACGCGATCGGTATGAGGATGAACAGCGTGGTGCGCGTCAGATCGACCCAGAAATTGCCGATCGTCTTGACGGTGTGACGGGCAAAGCCGCGTATCAGCGCAATGGCCACCGCAATACCCGTCGCTGCGGACAGGAAGTTCTGCACGGTGAGCGCCGCCATCTGGGTGAGGTAGCTGACCGTGGATTCCGGCGTATAGTTTTGCCAGTTAGTATTGGTCGCGAAACTCACTGCGGTGTTGAAAGCGGCGTCTGGCGTCATCGGACCAAAACCCTGCGGGTTGGCCGGCAGCCATTGTTGCAGCCGCAGAAAGCCGTACACGGCGAGCGTGCCAAGCGCATTGAAAATGAGTACGGCGAACGCGTACTCCTTCCACGACATTTCAGCGTCGGGATCGACCCCTGCAAGCCGGTAAAGAATTCGTTCAACCGGTCGCCCAAGCTTGCGTACGACAACCGATGAACCGTCAAGCACAGCGCTCATATAGTGGCCGAGCGGGATCGCGACCGCGATCAGCACCACGACGAAGAGTGCCAGATAGAGGGTGTTATGCGCGTTCATTCCAGGTCCTCCGCACGCAGCAGCGCGTACACGAGGTAGACAAGCAATAGAAGCGTCGCAGCAGAGGCGAGCCAGATCATCCATGCGTTCATGGCCGGCCCCCCGATACGCGCCGATGCAGTTTTTCGCAGCCGTTGACGAGCGCGAGGCAAAGTCCGCAGAAGACAACGATGCCGGCGATGTAGATCACGTCCATCTCCGTTCTCCATAACTGACCCGGCACAGCCGGAAGGCAGCGAGAATCGCCACTGTCCAAACTAGGCGAGGCGAAGTAAAAAATGTGTAAATTCGCAAGGATGGCCGATCCGGAGTTCTGACACAGGCAATTTTTCCGGTTGCAGACTGCGGGGTACGAGTAAGTGAACCGCTTAACGCGCAACTGTCCTCTAGTACGGCTAGATATGAACGTCGTAAATGGACGGGGCATGGTGTTGGATACGGCACGCGCCAGACGCGAATCCACGCACTAGTGGGTGAGCACCATGCTCAATTGTTCGGCGATTGGTCCCAGCGCGAGCGCTGGGAGGTAAGTCAGTGAGGCAACCATGACGACCGTGCCAACGAGCAACCCGACGAAGAGCCCAGTGTGCGTCGGCAGCGTACCCGGACCCGCCGTGCGCCGCAGTTTGCCCGCGAGCGATCCGGCAATCGCCAGCACTGGGACGATTACGGCGAACCGGCCGAACCACATGGCAATGGCGAGCATCCAGTTGTAGTACCGAGTATTGGCGGACAGGCCCGCGAACGCGCTACCGTTATTGTTCGCCGCTGAAGAAAACGCATAGAGAATTTCGCTGAACCCGTGCGCGCCGGGGTTCGCGATACCCGCGACTCCAGCAGGTAACAGCACGGAAATCGCAGTGCCGGCGAGCACCAGCATCGGCGTCGCGAGAAGCGCGACTGCGACCATCTTCATCTCGAATGCGTCGATTTTCTTGCCGAGATATTCCGGTGCACGCCCGATCATCAGTCCAGCAACGAAGACGGCCAGGATCGCATAGACGACCATGCTGAAGAGGCCGGAGCCCGGTCCGCCGAACACGACTTCGCCCGTCTGCATCAGCACCATCGGCACGAGTCCGCCAACCGGCGTGAACGAGTCGTGCATCGCATTGACGGCGCCGTCGCCGCCGCTCGTCGTCACGGTGGCGTAAAGCGCCGAGGTCACGACGCCGAACCGTTGCTCCTTGCCTTCCATGTTGCCGCCCTGAATGACGGCACTGTGTGTCGCACCGGCTCCCGGCGCGAATAGATGCGTGACGCCATGCTGTTCCGCGTGAATCGTAATCGCAGCGGCGACGACGAACATCGCGCTCATCGCGGCGAGCAGCGCCCAGCCTTGCCGCCGGTCACCGACCACCACACCAAACGTGTAGCACAGCGCGGCCGGAATCAGCAGGATCGCAAGCATCTGCAGAAAGTTGCTGAACGGGGTGGGGTTTTCGTAGGGATGCGCGGAATTTGCGTTGTAGAAGCCGCCGCCATCGCCGCTCAACAGCTTGATCGATTCCTGCGAGGCGACGGGGCCCATCGGCAGCAGTTGTTGTTGCGATGTGATGGACTGCTGCAGCACGTTGCCCGCAGCGTCGTGCATGGGCTGGCCCTGCGTATCCAGTTTGGGCTGCTGCCACGTGACGGCCTGCAACGTGTGAACTTCGCGAGACGCGTCGAAGTTCTGGATCACGCCTTGCCCGATGAAGGCCAGTGCGAACGCGGCCGAAAGCGGCAACAGCACATAGAGCGTGGAGCGGGTCAGATCCACCCACAGATTGCCGACGGTCTGCGCGCCACGCCTCGCGAGCCCCCGCATCAGCGCGAACATCACGGCCATGCCGCTCGCGGCGGAGAGGAAGCTTTGCACGGTAATTCCGAGCATCTGGCTCAGGTAGCTCAATGTTGCTTCACCTGAGTAGCCCTGCCAGCTCGTATTCGTCACGAAGCTGACAGCCGTGTTGAATGCGGAATCCGGGCTCACGGCCGGCAGCGTCTGGGGATTGAGCGGCAGCCATTGCTGCACGCGTTGCACCGCATACAGGAAGAACAGGCCCACGGCATTCACGAGAAGCAGCGCGACCGCGTAGGTCTTCCAGTCCATCTCGGCGTTCGGATCAATGCCGGCGGCGCGATAGATCAGCCGCTCGAGCGGCCGCCCGAACCGGGCAAGCAACGGTGCCTGGCCGTCGGCCGCGCGCGCCATATAAAGCCCGAGCGGCTTCACGAGTGCGATCAGGACGACTAGGAACAGACCAATCTGAAAGCCGGCACTTGCAATCATGCCCCTCCCCGCAGACACCGCAGAAGGAAAAGCGGTGTTCCATCTGTATTTCAGCTCGTGAGACGTCAATTCGATGAAAAGACCGTAGTGCGCCTCGTAAAAATCTCGTCAATGCGGGATCGGGAGAGCGTTGTTTGTCGTGTCAGGCGGTTCCTGCGAGTTCCGGGTTCAGTTCAATGTGCAGCACAACGAGCCAGCGTCGAGGACATTTCTCGGCGATCTTCAGCACGTCTTCTCCGGTGGTGGCATGGCGCTGGCCGACATAGCCTTTCTCCACGGCGTTGCACCACGCACGCTGCGCGTCAGTCCGAAGCCAGGAGCTGACAAGTCCGCACGTCACACAGCTGAAGATCAGCGTGTCCATCATCGTCAGGCCGGAATCGACCTGCTGCGCAAAAAACACGAAGGCGGTGGTCAACACCTGATTGGCGGCGACGGTCAGGAGCACGAGCTTGCGCCAGCCGCGCGCACGCATTGCCGTCTTCTGGCGAGCGCTGTCCTGCACATCGTTCGGTCCTCGATTGTCATTGCGACGCGGAGGTTCGTGCATACGGCTGCGCTTCACGCGGCAAAGCGGACGAAGCGAGCGCTGGGGAGCGCGATCTGATGGGTCCACGCGGCCAGCGTTCGCGCAACCACGGGCGCCTTGCTGAGAATCGCGCTCTCGTAGACCTTTCCGGCGAAATGCACCGCGTCGACAATGCGAAATCCCTGGCGGCGATAGAAGGCGACCAGGTGCGCTGCCGGATATGGTGTGTCGAGGGCGAGTTCCGAGTAGCCGCGCGTCGCGGCCCAGTGTTCGGCGAATGCCAGAAGTGATTTGCCAATGCCGCGGTTGTGCCATGACGGATCGACGGCCAGTTGTCGGATCGTCGCGACGTCGCGCCGATGATAATGTTCACAGGCCGATTCACTGTCGGGCGCATACAGTGTCATCGTGCCGACCACCTTCTCGTCGCTGACCACCACAAAGCAGTCGCCGGCCTGCGCGCGCCGCGCCGTGACAGCCACATCCTGATCCACACAGGTACAGTTCAGTCCCATCGTGCCGAGCCGCGAAAACGCAAGATGCAGCATCGTGGTGAGCTGAGCGTATGAGTCGCACGACGGATCGAAGCGTCTCAGCACCACATTGCGAATACCCCGTTTGATGTGAGCTAGGGGAATGTGTTCAGCGCCGGTCGTACGTGGCCTCGACATGAGATCTCTCCAGACTTTCGTTTCTTTTCCGCAGTCTAGGGTTGGCCTCGGCGTGCCACAAGAAAAAATGTCGTAAAGAGTGTGGCGAGGCAGCACGTCTATACGGTCGATACGTTTGCAGCTCCCCAGATTTACACCATTTTTATTTTGGCCGTTCTATACCTGTAGCGAACCTGCAGAGACAGGCGGGCACACCGTGCGTGACACTGGGATTCGCGGTTGTGCTGGTGTGCGGTATCTATCCCGGCATCCTGTGGGTCATCGGCCAAACGGCGTTCCGGTTTCAGGCGAACGGCAGCATCGTGGATGGTCCCGACGGGAAGCCGGTTGGTTCGCTACTGATCGCCCAGCCGTTCACGAAGGATGAATACTTCCAGTCGCGGCCATCGGCGGTCTCATACGATGCCTCGGCGTCGGGGTCATCGACGTTGGGCGCTGCGAACTACGCGCCGTTTGCCGGGCTGGTCGGCGAGCCTCTTGTCAACGTTCTCGAGATTAACCTCGAGCTGCGCCACCGGTATGGTCCGCCTGCATAGTCGCTGCCAAAAGCCGCGGAATCGAACAAAAAGGGCAACGGTAAATCGAGGCACAACATGAAACACTCTCTGGCAGGCCTGAAGGCCCTCTTTGTTCTGAGACACATCGCATCTCATCGCGCGTCCCAGCCGGCTACAGGCCGCGATGTGGTGATGCGCATCACGCTCGACGCACGGCATGCGATGCCGTTGCGTCTGGCGTTGATCCGCGACTGCGCCGGCCAGTCGTGGACGATCCGCATGACGCCACTGCACGGAACGGACCGGGTGCGACTCATACTTTACCTGCCGAGATCGGCGTTGAAGGAGGCGATGCAGCGCGTGACCCATCTGGCGCCGACCGCGGAGATTGCGCAATTGCTGGAAGTGCCAGATACACCCACCGATAGGTGGAGCAAGCTGATACAACGCCCGGAGTCGCCGCATGCCGACGCCCTTGGCGGACGGAAGGGACGAGTTACGGACGGGGATACGATCGCACAGTTGCTGACCGAAAATCATGTCTGGCTCAATCTGGCGGCTGCTGATCGCGAATCGCTTTTCGCACGTCTTGCACAACTACTGGAGCAACGCTATGGCCTGGAGGCACCGGCCGTGATGGCCGGCCTTTCTGCTCGCGAAGCTTTGGGCTCGACTGCACTCGGTCAGGGTGTGGCCGTGCCTCACGGCCAGATCAAAGGACTGCAGGGTCCCGTGGTGCTGTATGTGCGTCCTGTCATGCCGATTCCATTCGATGCGCCGGACGGCGAGCCCGTGACCGACCTGGTAGTGCTGTTTGTGCCGGAGTGGGCGAACATGACGCATCTGCATTTACTCGCTGAAGTGGCTGAGCGCTTTTGTGACCAACGGTTCCGGGAGCGACTCCGCGCCTGCGCGGACCCGCACGCTGTATGTCAACTCTTTGCCGATTTCGAGGCGCAAGATGCTGCGGTACGTGACGGACCGGGAGCAAGGCAGTTCAATGCAACGTCAACTGTAAGCAAGATTCGTCCACACACCTAACGGTCCCGTTTGTGTTCTTCAGAAGTAGTCTTTCGCCTCGAGGAAACGAAGAAGCGCTTTGTACTGTTCCCCAACGGTTGGTGGTCGAATTGGAGCGGTTTTGATCCTATCGTTCGTTACTCATTTTGTGTGCCCAGCAATATCGCAAAACGCTGCATATGCATGCCAACGCGGCGCGCATAGCCCTTTTCGCCGCCGCTGTACCGCCACAGCGCGGCGTTAACGTCGCCCCCGGAAGCGTCAAGGTAATCGCGCAATATCGACGAGCCGATGCGGACATTGACGGCGGGATCGTCGAGTTCGTTGACGCTAGCGAACGCCTGCGGATGGGCGGCGGGCAGTATCTGCATCAGCCCACGTGCACCGACCGCGCTCACCGCATGCGGGTCGAAGCCGGATTCGACAGCCATCACCGACAACAGCAGAATAGGGGACATCGAATAGCGGTTCGCTTCGGTCAGGACAGCGTGTGCAATCTTCAACGAGTCAGCAGCCGACACGCGAAACTGCGCGCGCAGCGCTGCGACGATGTCGTCGGGCCTCGAAAAGGGACGAGCCTCGCTTGCAGCAGAGGCGCCTAACGTTTGCGCATGCGCGTAGTGCAAGAGGCTGCATAGTGCGAGGGCCACCGTCATCAAGGCAAGGCGCAATATTGCGTACTTCCGACATGCTTTGGCAACACCAGGTTTATGTTCGTGCATATGATCAGGGAGGAGCCCGGATGCAAGCACTGTAAAGACGATATCGTTGAAGTTTTCCAAAAAAATCAGTAGTGCACGTAAAAATCGGATAAACCTCATAAAGGCTGGAGGGTGTTAGAGGGTCATCTTCGTCAGGCATCGGGTGGCCGTCGGCACGGCGCATTAAGGGGCAACCCGGTGAATCAGGTGGAACGCGTCGGCAGAAACAGAACGTTTATGGAGCGCCGAATCCCTTTTACGCGATTTTTAGATTGAGTGTCGTAAGCTCTAGTGCATGGAAAGTCGCAATGCTCCAACAGGTCTACCGCATGTCTACTTTGGTGCGCTTTACACTTCGAACCAGTCGTCGAAATCCGGACGATTCTGGAATGGGATTTGATCGCCAGTGCGCACGTCTGCAATTCATGCGCGCGATCGGTACCGCGGGTGCGCTCGTTGCCTGTCTCGCGGTCGCGTCGGGCTGGGCCGTTGTTGGCCTTGCTGCATACCTCGCATCGCTTGCGCCGCTGATCATCCTTTCCCGGTGAGGCAGGAGGCGCTATGCGGTGCACGCCCACTTCGATAACAACTGACGCCGATTCGGACGGATGCGAAGCACGCGTGGGAGGACGCGGTCGAATCTGGGTTCGTCAGCCCCGCCGCGATAGCCCGCGGCAGCGCGGTCGTGATCCGGCCGGAATGCCCGCGCCACTGGCTCGTCGTGCTGCATGTGGAATGGGAGGACGGATTTGCCGCGGCAGAGTAGTTTTGGGTCTTTAGGATGTTTTTAATTGCCGGTCCGCCACTGCGTAATTGAATATCCAAAAATGAAGCCGTTCATATGAGCGCCATCTGAAGTTCCCGTCCCCCGAATAGTTTCGCTGCCTGACAGGCAGGACGTCTGCGTCTCTTTCCTTTGAGCCACCGTCTTGCAAATCAGCCAGGCGGTGCACATCGTAATTACTTTCCAGGTATCTTATCGCGCCACGTAGATAGTGGTATTGCGACTGTCCGTGGGCGAAGTGCGGCCACTTCGAACCTTGCACGGGTTTCGGTAGCAAGCAAGCGGAATCTGGCCGCGTGTCCGACTTGCGTCGTGCGTCATGCGGAGTCATCGCAGCGCATGTGGTTGCCGCAAAGGGGCTGACATCGCTCCATTTAAGAAGGAATGCTGATGAAAAAAACAGGTGTAGAGAATCCGGAGTCAGGTTCGCCGCGTCTGAGCGCGCACGAGATGGCGGCATTGATGCTGCTCGCCAATGCGCCGGTCAAGGTCGACGTGGAAGTGGAGGATCTTGACATGACTGCGCTTCACGATGCGGGACTCGCGCAACGGATTGAGCGCGAACCGGGTTGGCAGGAATTTTCGATTACGAACGAGGGCAGGGATTTATTGCGGGTGCTTGGTGCATTGACCACTCCCCAAGACGCCACCGAATGGTTGGCCCAATCCGGCACGTTATGAACGTAGTGGCGGCGGGACAATTGGCCATGATCGCGAGAACTGCGGCGGCGCTCTTGGAAGGGGTGGAGGGCTTGTTCGGCTAGACGGCACCGTTATGCTTGCCGGCCAGGGTATTTCGCTCTCCAACTCGCCGCTGGCTCCGCTCCGGATTGCCGATGGCTTCGACGGAAACGACGAGGCGCCCCACCAGAATTCGGACTTCGTCCTGCTCGGCATCAGCAGCGCGGTTGCACGCGGGGACGATAGTCTCTTGTCATTTCATGATTTCACGCAGCGCGAGGCCAGTTGCAACCGTCTTCTACTACCATCGCTCTATCAGCGACTCGGCCAATTGGGAGCAGCATGAGACCGGTTGACGGGGGTCTTTTCGATGCTGTGTTTTGCCAACCGATGTCGTAGGGCGTCGCAGGTATCCGAGGGATTATCAGCGACGAGGCATCGTGAAGGGCGGTCGCACTACGGAATCTGCCGTTCGCCAAGAAACGCTGCGAACGTCTCACAACGGAAAAACTTGTTCATTGACGTGAGTTCCTTGGAGATGCATGGTTTGGACGATCTTTCTTGGCTAGTAACTGCTTGTCCGGCCATGCATGGCCAAGTCCAGCGCCTCCGGTTTCTCTGTTGCCGAAATGCGACACCAATATGCGAAGGAGTTGCGAGGGAATTAAGCGTAGTTTTTGGCATAGGTATGCGGGCGGAGGCCCGTCCGGGAAGTGTTCCGTTGAGGCCGGTAAGTGCCCGCGCGAAGCGCGATGACTTGCTACCTTGATCGGAGGTTTCAAGGCGGCGAACCAGCTGTCGATTGGGAAAGGACCGCTCCCCGTTCCGCCGCCCGGCAGCCTACCCGGGAGCCTGTGTTTCCGCCTGCGTGGCCTCGTGCCGCCGTCCGATCGCGATCGCGCGCTTCACCGGTTCGCTTTCCCGCACTTGCGCCACGACAAATTCAACAAATGCCGTGACGCGTGGCGGCAGATGCCTGCGAGCGGGGTAGTAGACGCAGATGTCGCTGCGCCGCTCGGCGCATCCCGGCAGTACATGCTTCAGTCTGCCGGCGTCGATCAACGGCGCCGCGTGATGTGCGCCCAACAGGGCGATGCCACAGCCCGCGACGGCGAGTTCGGTCAAGGCCTCGGTGTCCGTCACGACGAGCCGGGAGCGAGGCTGAAGCACGATCTCCCTCGTGCGCGCCTGAAACTTCCACGTCTGAATTCGTCCGGTATTCGGCGAACGAAACGAAACAAGCTCGTGGTGCTCCAGCTCTTCGACGGACGAGGGCTCCCCATGCCGTTCAAGGTATGCCGGCGCCGCGCAGAGAATCAACGTCAACGGTGCGAGCGTTCGCGCGACCACACTCGAATCCGTATCCTTGAGCTGACCGATCGCGCAGTCATAGCCCTCCGAAATCAGGTCCACGCGGCGATTATCGAAACGCAGATCGAGCTCGATCTGGGGGAAGCGCTCCCTGAATCGGCCCAGCACGGGCAGCAGCGCCGCGCGACTGAATGCGATCGGCAACGATACCTTCACGGCTCCGCTCAACTGCGTTTCGTCGGATGACAACGTCGTGATTGCGTCCTCGATCTGCTGCGTCGGCTGCCGCACCTGCGCGTAGAGCCGCCGCCCTTGCTCGGTGACCGACAGCTGCCGCGTGGTCCGCTGAAACAGCCGGCAGCCGACCAGCGCCTCGAGCATGCCAATCTGTTTGCTCACAGCGCCGGGTGTGACCCCGAGCTGGCGGCCGGCGGCCGAGAAATTCGCCAGATCGACCGTCGCGGTAAAGGTCTTCAATGCCCGCAAGAGGTCAATCGAGCTGGCTCCGTCCGCTTTCATTTTGCACCTCCGCTCACAACTGTTTTCTCTCCGGGTAGCATAGACGAGCACTGCCCCGGCGCTGAAAATGGTCTCCACTTGGCAACAGTCAGGAGATCGATCATGGTCCAGGAAGCGACGGCGCTCCCGCGGCGCAAGTGCATGCCGCGCGGTCAGCTTCTTATCGACGGCAACTGGCGTGACGCATCCGACGGATCAACCCTTTCGAGCATTGATCCGACCACCGAAGGGACGGTCGTGGAGTTCGCGAAGGCGACCGTGACGGACGCCGACGCGGCGGTCAAAGCAGCACGCAGGGCATTCGAGACTGGCGCCTGGCGGCGCATGCATCATGAAGCGCGGGCAAGAATCCTGTTTCGCGTGGCCGACCTGCTCGAAGAGCGGGCGGAAGATTTCGCGTTGCGTGAATCGATGGATATGGGCATGCCGTACCGCGATTTCGTCGACGTCATCATGCCCCACTGCGCGGGCCTTTTCCGTTTCTTCGGCGGGATCGCGATGCACGCGATGGGAGGCGCCTATCGCACGTCATACGAACCACACATCCGTATCCTGACGCGTCGCGAACCGCTAGGCGTGGTCGCAGCGATCACGCCTTTCAATTTTCCGCTGGCGCTCACCTGCTCGAAAGTTGCGCCGGCGTTGGCAGCCGGCAACACCCTCGTGCACAAGCCGGCGTCCGATACGCCACTGACCGCGCTCGCGCTCGCTCAGGTGATGCTCGATGCAGGGGTGCCGGAAGGCGTCTACAACCTGATCACGGGACCCGGCGGATCGCTCGGCGACGCGCTCGTGAAACACCCGCTCGTCGACAAGATCGCCTTTACCGGTTCGACCGCTGTCGGCCAGACGATTATGCGCAACGGCGCGGACACGCTGAAACACACGACGATGGAACTCGGCGGCAAGTCGCCGAACATCGTGTTTGCAGATGCCGATGTGGATGCGGCAGTCCAGACGGCCTTCTGGGGTGTCTTCTGGAACAAGGGCGAAGTCTGCGTCGCCGGTTCGCGACTGCTCGTGGAGCGGCCGGTCTACGACGAGGTCGTCGAAAAGCTGGCGCGGATGGCGCAGGCCGCCGTGCTGGGCGATCCGCTCGATCCGCGCACACAGGTCGGGCCGATTGCGTCGAGGGCGGAATTCGACAAGGTGCAGCGGTACATCGACGCCGGCAAGTCATCGACGGCCCGCCTCGTAGCCGGCGGCGGCACCCGCCGGATCAACGGCAAGGGGCTCTTCATCGAGCCCACGGTGTTTGCCGACGCGACGAGCGATATGGTCATCAGCCGCGAGGAGATTTTCGGACCGGTGCTGCCGGTCATTCCGTTCCAGGGCGAACAGGAGGCCGTGCGCATCGCGAATGACACGCCGTATGGGCTCGCCTCAGGCATCCAGACTCGCGATCTGGGCCGCGCATTGCGGCTCGCGGATCGCATCGAGGCCGGCACGGTCTGGATCAACACCTGGCACAAGTACCACCCGAGCGGACCCTTCGGCGGCTACAAGATGTCAGGCTACGGCCGCGAGCAAGGTGCCGAAGCGCTCGAGAGCTATACGCAATACAAGTCCATCTGGGCAAACATTTCGCAGGCCTGACGATAGGTAGGAGGCTCGACCATGAAAATCGGCATCATCGGTGCGGGAAATGTCGGAACCGGTCTCACGAAGCATCTGCTCGGCAAGGGGCACTCAGTGATGCTGAGTTTCAGTCTCGACACAGAGAAGCTCCGGGCAACGGCGGCGGAGCTGGGCGCGGAGGTCGGCGGCGTCGCCGAAGCGGTGCGATTCGCTGATGTCGCGGTGCTGGCGACGCCCTGGGGCGCCGCGGCCGACGCGCTCGCGCAGGTCGGCACGCCACCCGGGCGGAAGGTGTTGTGGGACTGTACCAATGCGCTGAGGCCCGACATGAGTGGTCTCGTCGTCGGCACGACGACTTCCGGCGCCGAAGAGATCGCGAAGCTGGCCCCCTGGGCAACAGTGGTCAAGGCCATCCCGCCTTTCGCGGAGTTGCTGCATGCGACGGAAGTAAGAGTCGGTGGCGAGCGGGTAGGTGTGTTTGTCTGCGGCGACGACGCAAACGCACGGACGGTCGTCGCGCAACTGGTTGGCGACATCGGCGCCGAGCCGATCGACGCCGGTCCCCTCACGCTTGCGCGCTACACTGAACCTGCTGCCATGCTGCTCGTACAACTCGCATACACACGCGGGTTCGGCACGAGAATCGGCTTCTCGTTATTGCGCGATATAGCGGGAAACTGCCTGGCGGCGCGCGTTCCTGATCGCGCAGGTGATGCTGGCGATCGCCGGCGGAGGAGAGGGTGAAATGAAAGTTGGTGTATTGGGTTCAGGTGATGTCGGGCGGGCACTGGCGGCAGGTTTTCTCAAGCATGGGCACGAAGCGATGCTGGGTACGCGCACGCCCGGCAAGAACGACGTGCAGGAATGGGCGCGCAATCACGCCGGCGCAAGGACCGGTACGTTCGACGAGGCCGCCCGCTTCGGCGACATCGTGGTGCTGGCAGTCCTTGGCCGCATTGCGGGAAACGTGATCGAGCTTGCGGGAGCGGACAATCTCGCCGGCAAGACCCTGATCGACGCCACCAATCCGCTCGCCGATGAGCCACCGGTCAACGGCGTGCTGAAATATACGACAGGTCCGAACGAATCAGTCGGCGAGCAGATTCAGGCCCAGATTCCCCGTACGCACGTGGTCAAGGCATTCAACAGCGTCGGTAATGCGCTGATGGTGGATCCGCAGTTCCCGCAAGGCACGCCGACCATGTTCCTCTGCGGCAACGACGAACAGGCGAAGGAACGGGTTGCCGCGATCATCCGCGAGTTCGGCTGGGAACCCTACGATTGCGGAAGCATTGTCTCGGCACGCGCGCTCGAACCGCTTTGCATGCTGTGGTGTCTGCCGGGCTTCCTGCGCAACGAATGGCGGCATGCGTTCAAGCTATTGACCAGCGAGGGGTGAGCCATGCAGCCATTACCCGTGCCACCGGCAGGCGATCCGGGATTCACGCTCGAAGAAATGAAGCAGTTCGTGATCGAGCACTTCGAGAACTTCGTGAACCGGAAGAAAGCGGAAGTTGCGCGGCAGAACCTGAGCGCCGATTTCCTCGACCACGACGAACCGTCAGGTCCCCAGGTCGGCCCCGAAGCCGCGATTGAGATGATGACGGAGCTTTACAAAAAATGGCCGGACCTGCATGTCACTGTCGAAGACATCCTCGCTGGGCGGGACAAGGTGATGGTCAGAAACACCTGGCGCGCGACCGACGCGGCGTCCGGGCAGAAGATCGAGTTCCACGGCTTCGTGCTGTGGCGATTTGCGAATCGCAGGATTGTCGAGAGATGGGCCACGGTGACCGCGCCGCGCGCAGTGTGACAAAAGCTGCAGTAAGCCGGAACGCCAGCAACCTAGAACACGCCGAAATCGTCGTTGCTATCGGGAATCGCGGCGAGCAGGTTCGCAAGCGCGCGGCAGCCGATCAGGCTCGAAAGCGTTATCGCCGCGCGCAGCCAGCACTCGCCGCGTGAGTCTGGGTACGCCGCTGCTCGCGCCACGCCGTCCGCTTGCCGGACATCCATGCAGCTCACCGCGCCGCCGCTTGCGTACCGCCCACGCGCGATAGCAGCGCCTCCAATACCTGTCGCAACGTCGTCGCGCCGAAGCGTCGCTCGCTCACGTTCGCCTCCACGTCGATGCGGCCAGCGTTGTGCGCGTCGTACAGATCGACGATCAATTGCGCGTGACGCTCGCCGAGCCCGGCGCCGCGCAGCACGCCACCCCATTCGTCGCGCGGCACCCGCTGGGCGATCACCGGCCGCCCCGACAGTTCCGCCAGGGTGCGCGCGACGTCGAGCGCGCTCACCCGTTCTTTCGCTTCGATACTGACCACCCGCGGCGTCTCGTGCGACGGCGCTTCATCGAGCAGCAACTGCGCGGCTAGCGCGCCGACGTCCTCGGCGGCGACGGTCGGAAACAGCTTGTCGAGCGGATCATGCAGACTCGGCAGCACGCCCCGGCCGAGCGCGACCGGCAGCACACGCGCCCAGTTCTGCATGTGCTCGGCGGCGCGCAGCAAGATCAGCGATGACGCGACGTTGCGCAACTGCGTTTCGAGGTAGTGGAACAGCGTCGTGATGCCGGTGCCGTCCGAGTGTTCGGCGCCGTAGTCGGATAGCGCGAGGAGCCGCGGCGGCGCGGCCGTGCGCAACGCGCCGACACCCGCGTCGATGATGCGCCGCATGGCGGCCGCGGGATCGTCATGCGCACGCGGCACCGGACAGAGCCATTGCACCGCCTGCGCGCCGTCGATCGCGCGCGCGACCGATCCCGCGTCGTTGAGGTCGGCGAGCGCGATCTCGCAGCCGATTGCCGCGAGTGCTTCGGCTTGTGCTGCGTCGCGCACCACCGCGCGTACTGGTTGGCCCGCGCGACGCAACGCGGCTGCGCTCGCCTGTACCACATGACCGGCCGCTCCGAAAATGACGAACACGTTGTGCTCCTTGTGAGGATCGCTATGGCGTGATGGTAGGGACGCGGTGCCCGCGAGGCGCTCAGATCCGGATGACATTGCGCAGATATGGATGATTATTTACTGCGATGCCGCGCAGGTCGCGCGGATCGCGTGGGCGGTTGGCGCGTTACGAAATTTCGTCACGCCGGCGAAGCCGCCGAAAACACCGCACAATGCAGGTTTCTCGCCGTCATTCAAGTCACTCAGGAGACCAGCGATGAATGCCGTCACCCCGATTCCCGCGCCTGCGCCGCACAGCGGCTCGCGCATCGCCGTACGCACCAGCAGGGCGCTCGGCTGGCATGGCTTCGGTGCGGATCTGGTCAACGTGTCGGCCGGTTTGCATCGGATGCCGGCGTTCATCCATCACCGTGTGGGCGTGCACGTCGGCGCGCCGGTGACCGCGCGCTGTCTGTGCGATGCGCGCCGCCATACGCGGATTCAGGCGCACGGCGACGCGGACGTGATCCCCGCGGGGCTCGAAGGTCAGTGGAGCGATGACGCCGCCTGCACGATTTTCAGCGTCTGGTTTGCCGAGGACTTCGCGCAACGGACCGTCGAGCAACTCGCATTGAAACCGGCCGACGCGCAGCTGCGTCCGCGCTTCCAGATGCGCGATGCGCGCTTTCAGCATCTCGCCTGGGCGCTGCGCGCGGAGCTCGAAGCGGACGATGCATCCGATCCGCTGTACGCCGAAAGTCTGTGCACGGCGATGCTGGTGCGTCTGATCGGCGTCGAACCGCTGCCCGCCAACCGGCGGCGGACGCTCGCGCCGCGCACGGCCGCGCGCGTGATCGAGTTTATCGACGCGCATCTCGATCAGCGTCTGACGCTCGACGAGCTCGCCATGCAGGCGCAACTGAGCGTGCCGCATTTCAAGGTGCTGTTTCGCGACACGCTCGGTGTGCCCGTGCATCAGTACGTGGTACAGCGCAGGGTGGAGCGCGCGCGAACGCTGCTGCTGCAAGGACGCCTCAGCGCAAGCCAGATCGCGCTAGAGACGGGCTTTGCGCATCAGAGCCATATGGCGCACTGGATGTCGCGCCTGCTGGGTGCAACGCCGCGTGAACTGCGCGGCGCCACGCGCGATGACGCGGTGACGTCGGAGCAGGCGAAGACACTACGTTGATGCGCGGAACCGCGCGGCGCGGAACGCATTCGATTCAACCATGCGCCGCACCCGTCAACTGCGCATAGACATCATGCGCGAGCTGCAACAGCTCGTTGCGATCGATTCCGCCCGACACCGCATAGCCAAAATCGCCGTCGACCCAATAGAACACGTTGACGGGCCCCGCCTGATACAGCTTGAACGCCGTTGTATTCGCGTTCTCGCGACGATGCGAGATGCACAGCGTGACACGCTCGCCGTTCGGTCCGCGATACATGAACTGCGCGGTCGGTCCATCGTCGCCGGGCAGCAGGCGGCCGCCCGACAGCATGAAACCGCTCTTCGACAGCATCGGCGGATGGACCTCGGTGCCGAGCCGGTCCGCGAGCCATTGCACGAAGTCCTGCTCGTGATCGGCGCTCATGTCGCTCGGCCGGTCGATCGCCGGCATGTAGACGACATGCGCGACCGCCGCCCGGCGCGCGAAGCCCTCGGCGCTGTCCGCGCTGACCGCACGATCGCCGGCTTGGGTGTCGGCCCGGGTATCGGTTCGATCGATCGCAACGGGTGGAATCAGATCGTTCCTGTGCATGCCGATGCCCAGGCCGAGCACGAGCGCGGCAGCCATGCCCGCGAACTGCGCGGCATAACGCGGCCAGTTCGCGGCCGCCCGCGAGCGGCGCGGCGCGCCGGTCTGCAGACGCTTCGGCACGGGCTCGCTGAGCACGCGGTCGTAGCGGTCGTGAAGCAGCCCATTGAGAGAAAAGTAATCGCTGACGCGCGCGGCCAGCTCCGGATTCTGTTCGAGCGCGCGGTCGACCTCGTCACGGCGCTCGCCGGACAGCGTGCCGTCCACGTACGCGTGCAAGTCTTCTTCGCCGATCGGCATTTGCGGCTCGCTCATCGCACCACCTGTAATTTCGCACCGGGCTGGGCGCCCGCCATCAAAGCTCGCAGCCGTTCGCGTCCGCGCGACAGCCGCGACATCACCGTACCGATCGGAATGTTCAGCGCGAGCGCGACGTCGGCATAGCTCATCTCCTCGAGACCGACCAGCAGCACCACCTCGCGCTGTTCGACCGGCAGACGCTGCAGCGCGTAGTCGAGGTCGCGCATTTCGAGCGAACGCGTCTGGCCCGACGGCACCGAGAGCTCGCTTTCGGCGATGCTGTCGTCGTCGACCGCGACGTGGACCGCGCGCGCCGCCGCCTTGCGCGCCTGATTCGCAAACACGTTGTGCATGATCGTGAACAGCCATGCGCGCAGATCGGTGCCCGGCTGGAACAGACGGGTGCGGCCGAGCGCGCGCTCGAGCGTGTCCTGCACGAGATCGTCGGCGAGCTCGCGATTGTTGATCAGCGCCCGCGCATAGCGCCGCAGACGCGGCACGTGCTCGATCAGCTCGTCACGGACATCCATGGTCGGTCCCGGTCAGGGGGCGTGGGGGTGGCATCGGCTTCACTCGCGTCGGTATCGATACGCACCGGGCCGGTCGCGGAAGCTTCCGTCGCGCGATGCGTTCGTACTGCAAACACCTGTCAGCGCATTTTATTCCGCGAGGCCCGCGCGCACCGGCGTCAGCGCGCGGTCATCAGATCGGCGGCCCGCATCAGGCCGTGGGTGCGCGCATCGCCCGCGACGACGAAACGCTGCCGCCGCGCGGTCCACGTCAGCAGCCGCAATTCGCCGATGCGGCGCGCAGCCCACTGCGGCTCTTCGCGCGCAAACGGCGCTGCCGCCGACAGCACCACCACCGGCTGCTGATCGCCGTTCAGATAGACGAGCTCGTCCACGCCCTGCAATGGCCCGAGCCGCAGCACGCGTTGCTCGACGAGGCGCAGGCCGATCGCGCCGAGATCCGGCGCGGCTGGATCGGCTCGCGTCGGCGATGCCGACGAAAAGGGCCGCGCGCTGGCTTCGGCGAGCGCCATCACGGCGGCGTTGTCGAGTGCTTGTGCTGATACCTGCGCCGCCGCGAGCCAGCCGCTGACGGCGATCACCATCAGCGCGAGGCCTATGAATGCGACAAGCGTTCGACGCGCGGGACCGGCCGGTTGCGCGCGCATGCGAAGCCGGCGCGATCCGCCCAGGTACTCATGCGCGGGCTCCTCGGTGGTCCGAAACGTCGCCTGGATCTGTGCGTTCAAGCGGTCGTAAAAGGCCACCCGCCGTGCTTCCGCCGGATGCTTGTTGAGATAGTCGCGCAGCGCCGCGGCACGTTCGGGCGTCAGCGTGCCGTCGGCATAGGCCTGGATGTCGTCTTCGGACGGCGGAGTGCCGGACGGGCGATGAGTCGAGGTCATGGTGATGCGCGGTGTTGATTACTGCTATCCGAGTGCAAACACAGGCGCTTGCGCATTTATTCCCCGCGCCGGCGATGTTTTTTTCACGCGGCGAATACAGGAATAAACGCTGCCGACTCGTGGTTCTCCCTGGTGCGAACCCGCACAACACTCACTGGAGTCGATCATGAAAAAGCTTTCGTTCGTCGCTTTGTCGTTCGTCGTTCTGGCCGCTTCGTCGAGCGCGTTTGCGCAGTCCAAGACACGCGCTCAGGTGTACCAGGAATTGATCGAGGCCCAGCAGAACGGTCTCGACTACGTCACCGACGCGTCGTACCCCGACGTCAGTCCCGTGTTCGCACGTCAGGTCGCGCAGCACAAGATTGCGCTTGCCACGCAAGCGGCGGCCGCCGCGAGCCACGTCGCGAACTCGGGCGCGCCGGCTGTTGGCACCCGTTGAAGCATCGGCCACCGGCGCGCGAATGGGTTTGAACGGGCGCGCCGGTGCCGGATGGAATAGATCGTTGCGCGGCGTGTTTGCCCGTACGTTGGTATCCATCCGGCAAGGAGTTTCCGTGACACAACCCTCCCGACCCAAACCCCATCCCCCCGGCTCCGGCCCGCGGCCGATCTGCGTGTCATGCCGGCTCGGCGCGATCGGCGCGGTCGTGCTCGCGCTTGCGGGCGGCTTCGCGTACACCGCGGGCTGGCTCGCGCCCGCGCGTCTCACCGCTCCGCGCATCATCGATACGTTCGAAGCAGTCGCGGGCCAGCATCCCGGCTATCGACGCAATCACGCCAAAGGCCTATGCGTGGACGGCTATTTCGACAGCAACGGCAAGGGCGCGGCGCTGTCGCACGCGGCAGTGTTCGCGCCGGGCCGCACGCCGGTGTCGGGGCGCTTCGCGGTGCCCGGCGGCAATCCGTCCGCGCCCGATACGAGCTCGCCGGTGCGCAGTCTCGCGCTGCAGTTCCGGCTTCACGATGGCGAACAGTGGCGTACCGGCATGAACTCGACGCCGGTGTTCGCGGTGCACACGCCCGCGCAGTTTTATCAGCAGTTGCTGGCCTCGAAGCCCGACCCCGCGACCGGCAAACCGGACCCCGCGAAGCTGAAGGCGTTCTACGCGGCCAATCCCGAAACGCAGCCGTTCCAGCGCTGGGTCAAGTCGCACGCGCCGTCGTCGAGCCTCGCGAACGCCGCGTACTACGGCATCGACGCGTTTCTGTTTACCGATGCTCACGGCACGACGCGCGCGGTGCGCTGGGCCGTCGTGCCAGATTCGCGATACGCGCCGATCACCGCCGAGCAGCAGGCCGCAAAGAACTTCCTCGCCGCCGATCTCGAGGAGCGTCTGCAACACGGCCCCTTGCGCTGGCATCTGATATTGACCGTCGCGCAGCCGGGCGACCCGACGAACGACGCGACGCTGCAATGGCCCGACGATCGTCAGCGCATCGACGCGGGGACGCTCGTGATCGAACGCACGACGTCGCAGGAAGACGGCACCTGCCGCGACGTCAACTTCGATCCGACGATCGTGCCGGCCGGCATCGCGCCATCGAATGATCCGCTGCTCGCCGCGCGCTCGGCGGCCTACGCGCAGTCGTTTCAACGCCGCACGCGCGAGGAGGCGCTGCATCCCGAGGTCCATCGAACCCAGCCAAACGGAGAGCACTCATGACCGGCGATCGCACTCACTTCAGTCCGCTCGCGCGGCTGCTGCACTGGACGATGGCGCCGCTGATCGTCGCGATGCTGTTCATCGGCGTGGGCATGGTCGCGACGGTATCGCGCAGCCACGATGCGTTGGTCGCGCTGCATCGGCCGCTCGGCATCGCGTTGCTGCTGCTCGTGCTGCTGCGGCTCGCGGTGCGCGTGACGCGCGGCAGTCCGCGATTGCCCGCGCGCATGTCGAAGCCGCAGCGAATCGCGGCGCATGCGTCGCACGTCGTGCTGTACGGGCTGATGCTCGCGATGCCGCTGATCGGCTGGGCGATGCTGTCGGCGGCCGGCTATCCGGTCACGCTGTTCGGTCCGCTGCATCTGCCGCCGATCGCACCGCACGACGTCGCGCTGTTCGCGCTGCTGCGCGCGCTGCATACGTGGCTCGCGTTCGCGTTGTTCGCAACGGTGCTGCTGCATCTGGCGGCGGCGTTGCTGCATGGGCTGATCCTGCGCGACGGGGTGTGGGGCAGCATGGCCCGCGCAGGACGCTGATACCGGCGCGAATCGGCCGGCCCAGCGATTTTCGTCCAACGCGTAAAATGGCCGGTTACCACAGGCAAATCGCAGCTGGACAGAATCGGCCGGGCGTCGCGAGCGAGCGTCTCCCGTCGCATGGTTCGACCCGCGCGCGCTTGCCTTCGCCGGTTTGAACAGGAATGCACGCGGATGTCGTCAGTTTTCTTCGATCGGGAAAGCATTGCGGAATGGCTCGGTGAGCACACCGTCGCCAAGGCGCGCTCGGTGGGCGCGGTCAGCAACGTCAAATGGCAGGGCGAGACGCTGTCGGGCGACGTGCAGGGCTCGCAGCCCCAGCCTTACCGGACACGGGTCCGATTTCGGACCGATGGCGGGTCGCCGTGGGCCAAAGGCGAATGCACGTGCCCGGTCGGGCGCAATTGCAAGCACGTCGCGGCGCTGCTGCTCGCGGAACTCGACTACCACGACGAGATGGATCACATCATCACGCAGGTCGAGGACGACAGCGACCCGGCCACCTCGGAGCTGTTCGTCACGCGACGGATCACGGTCCCTGGCGTGCCGCCGGCGCCATCACCATCATCATCTTCGACTCCAGGTGTGCGGCCCGAACTGGTCAGTTGGCTCGAGCGTTTTCGCGCGCGAGCCCGCGCGGCTGACGCCGCCGCCGAAAAAAATGCCGCCCGCAAGGTGGAGGCCCCGAGCAGGGAAACGCTCGCCTATCGGCTCAACTGGTCGCGTTTTCATCTGCGCCACGAGGTCGTGCTGCATCGCGCGCGTTGCGACGCCGACGGCGTGATCGTCGAAGTCGGCGACAGCTGGGGCGACGTCGAAGGCGCGCTGCTCAGGCAGCCGCGCTTCGTGTCCGACGAAGACCTGTCGATTCTGCGCGGCCTGTGGCTTGGCCGCTCGCGCGAGGACTTGGGCCAGTTCGTGCTGCGCGGCACGAGTGGCGCGGAAACGTTGCAGAAGCTGATCGCGACCGGCCGCCTGTTCTTCGACTTCAGGATCGCGCCGGGCAAGGCCCGACCGACGCCGCTCGCGCGCGCCGCCGACCGGCCCGGGCGCATCGAATGGGAGCCGCTCGCCGACGAGCGCCTGCGCCCGGTGCTGCGCACCGAACCGCGCGCGAGCATGGTGCTGCCGACCGAGCCGGTCTGGTACGTGGACGGCGTCGCCAACGAGGCGGGCGTCGTGCCGCTGTCGCTGCCGTTCCAGCAATTGCCCGACTACCTCGCGATGCCGCCGATCTCGCTCGCCGAGGCGCCGCTCGTCGCGTCGGTGCTGCGCGAGATCGCGCCCGAGCTGCCGCTGCCGCCGACCCACGACGCGCCCGCGATTCGGGTGATCGATGTCGAGCCGGTGCCGGTGCTGACGCTGAACAGCCACGCGCTGCCGGGCACCGCGAAGGGCATGAAAACGGCGAAGGCCGCAACAACCGCGAAGGCCGCGAAGGCCGCCGAGCACAAGTCCGCCGCGGTCGAGCTGGCCGCGGCGAGCTTCGAATACGACGGCGTCAGCATCAACGCCGACAGCAGCGTGACGCTGGTGCCGCTGCCGGGCGGCGACGTGATTCACATCCGCCGGCGCTACGACGTCGAGAAAAAGCGCTTGCTGGAATTGCGCAAGACCGGTCTGCAGAAGGTGCCGACGCGCAATATGCAGGCGGCGCGTCTGTTGCCCGACACCATGCTCGGTCTGCCCGATGCCGACGCGTGGTCCGAGTTCGTCAACGACGCGGTGCCGGATCTGGTCGCGAAGGGCTGGCGCGTGACGATGGCGCCCGAGTTCCGCTACAACGTGATCGAGATCGACTCGATCGACGGCACCGCGCAGCAAGCCGGCGACGGCTGGTTCGACCTGGAGATGGGCATCCGCGTCGGCGAGCGCAACGTGCGGCTCGAGCCGCTCTTGGCCGATCTGTTCCGGCGCGACCGGCGCTGGCTGTCTGGCGCGCTGGAGAGCATCCGCGACGACGAGCCGATCGAGCTGAAGACCGAGGAGAACAAGCGTCTGAGGTTGCGCGCCGATCGGCTGAAGCCGGTGGTGCGGGTGCTGGTCGATCTGTTCGATTCGCTCGGCGGCGCGCTTGCCGAAGGCGCGCCGCTGCGCGTGCCCGCGGTCGATGCCGGCCGCCTCGATGCGCTGCACGACACCGGTCGCTGGCAGTTCAGCGGCGACGCTTCGATTCGCGAGCTCGCGCGCCGTCTGCAAGCCGGACCGGGCTTGCGCGAAGTGGCGGTGCCGCGCGGTCTGAAGGCCGAGCTGCGCGCGTATCAGCACCAGGGCCTGAACTGGATGCAGTTCCTGCGCGAACAGGATCTGGCCGGGGTGCTCGCCGACGATATGGGGCTCGGCAAAACCGTGCAGACGCTCGCGCACATTCTCGCGGAGAAGGAAGCGGGGCGGCTCACGCAGCCCGCGCTGATCGTCGTGCCGACCACGCTGGTGCACAACTGGCGCGAGGAAGCGCGCCGCTTTGCACCGGAGTTGAAGGTGCTGGCCCTGAACGGGCCGCACAGGAAGGAACGCTTCGAGCAGATCGGCGAACACGAGCTGATCCTGACCACTTATGCGCTGCTGTGGCGCGATCAGAAGGTGCTCGGCGAGCACGACTATCATCTGCTGATTCTCGACGAAGCGCAGTACGTGAAGAACGCGACCACCAAGGCCGCGCAGGCGATTCGCGGCTTGCGGGCGCGGCATCGGCTGTGTCTGACGGGCACGCCGCTCGAGAATCATCTCGGTGAGCTGTGGTCGCAGTTCGATTTTCTGCTGCCGGGCTTTCTCGGCAGCCAGAAGGACTTCACGCGACGCTGGCGCAACCCGATCGAGAAAAACGGCGACGACGTGCGCCGCGCGTTGCTCGCGCGCCGCATCCGGCCGTTCACGCTGCGCCGGCGCAAGGACGAGGTCGCGAAGGAACTGCCGCCGAAGACGACGATCGTGTGCCCGGTCGATCTCGAAGGCGCGCAACGCGACCTGTACGAAACCGTGCGCACGGCGATGCAGCAGAAGGTGCGCGCTGCGGTCAGCGCGCAGGGGCTCGCGCGCAGTCACATCATCGTGCTCGATGCGTTGTTGAAGCTGCGCCAGGTGTGCTGCGATCCGCGGCTCGTGCGCACCCCGAGTGGCATCACGGACGGCGCGGCCGCGAGCGGCGGCGAGCGGGCGATGCGCTCGGCCAAGCTCGATCTGCTGCTGTCGATGCTGCCCGAGCTGATCGAGGAAGGTCGTCGCGTGCTGCTGTTCTCGCAGTTCACCGGCATGCTCGCGCTGATCGCCGAGGCGCTCGACGAGGCCGCGATCCCGTACGCGATGCTGACGGGCGACACGGCTGATCGGGTGACGCCGGTCGAGCGGTTCCAGCAGGGCGAGGTGCCGCTGTTCCTGATCAGCCTGAAGGCGGGCGGCGTGGGGCTGAACCTGACCGCCGCCGACACGGTGATCCACTACGACCCGTGGTGGAACCCGGCCGCCGAGAACCAGGCGACCGACCGCGCGCATCGGCTGGGACAGGACAAGCCGGTATTTGTCTACAAGCTGATCGCGGCCGGCAGCATCGAGGAAAAGATCGTCGAGCTGCAGGAACACAAGGCCGGGCTCGCCGACAGCATTCTCGCGGAAGACGCGGCAGGCGCCGCGAAGTTCTCGGACGACGATCTCGACGCGCTGTTCGCACCGATACCGGAAATCGAGGGCGCGCGGTGAGCGCGAGCGGATGATCGAACGAGGCAATGCTGGGGCAATGCGCAGCATCCATCGGGGGAATCTGATGCGCTGCAGCAACGTTAAAGGGGGCCGGACTGTAACAAAACGTCTGCGTGTGTAAATGGCCGCCGCGGGAGGCTTCAACTCATACCAATTTCGAACTCGCGCTGTGCAAGACTTGCGCGTCGCGTGCTTCCGGACCATGCGTAATAACTACTTTCCCAGCGGTTACAAAGGAAATTCTTTCTTCTTGAGCGCGGCTTCGCGCCGGGCTAACGTGACATTACTCGTGCGGCTAGACCCCGGCGAGCGTGTGTAGTGTTCTTTAGGCGGCGTTGCTTCGACAGGGGCAACGCCGCTTTTTTTTGCCCGCGACACGCGCGCCCCGCATCATCCGCTGACTGCCTTTGACGCATTGCGTCATCGCATTGGCCATTCAATGTGAAGCACTCGAACGCCTCATACCAAAACGGGCTGCGCGTCTCGCGCACCTGCATAAGGATTGCGTCAAATGACAACTCGCCCCGAGACGAAATCTAACAATCTTTAAACGATTTATTTTGAGATTATTCTTATACTGAACAAGCAATTGTTAAATAAGAGTATCTGAAAGGAATCTTAAGGCGGATAAGCGGCATCGCCGAAAAGCCGCTCCAGCAAGGGTCTGCGGTCCGCATTGTGACGTCCGTCCGGGTGCCTCGCACTGCTGGCAGACTGGAGCAAACCTAAGAAACACGGCAATCGTTTTTCAATTGGGGTTTTTCGCGACGAATTGCTGGGTACCCGGTAAGCGGGATGAAAGAGGGTTTTCGATTATCATGATCTGCCCTGCATAAATCGCTATGGAAATTACATTTATGCGCTGATTTCGCTTCATGAAACCAGCGTCATGGCAGGGTACGGCGAGGGACCATTAGTCAGAAAGTAGCAGCCAGAATTTTATGGAAAGCCGGATCGGCGGCGCTATGTCGTCATCCCGGTCGTCAGCCGGTGCGCCGGCCGTCAGCCGCGAAAGGCGCTGTTACGTTGTGGGGTGTTATGAGAATTGCTGTCCTCGAAGACGATTCGGCTCAGGCCGACCTTGTGTGTCAAACGCTATCCGCCGCCGGACACGTCTGTCATGCGTATGGCGCAGGGCGCGAACTGGTGCGCCAGTTGCGTCGCCAGACCTTCGACCTGCTCGTGCTCGACTGGAACGTTCCGGACATGTCCGGCGAAGAGGTGCTTCGCTGGGTGCGCGAGAGCCTGTCCGAGCGCCTGCCGGTGCTGTTCATGACCAGCCGCGGCCGGGAATCCGACATCACTTCGATTCTGAATATCGGTGCCGACGACTATCTCGTCAAGCCCGTGTCGGGCGCGGTGCTGCTCGCCAGGGTCGGCTCGCTGCTGCGGCGCGCGTATTACCTGAAGCCGCCGGCAACCAGGGAAGTGTTCGGTGACTTCGAGTTCGACCTGAGCGCGAAGCACGTCGTCGTGCGCGGCACGCCGGTCTCCGTCACGCAGAAAGAGTTCGAACTCGCGCTGTTGCTGTTTCAGCATATGAGCCGGCCGCTGTCGCGCGCACACATTCTCGACGTGATCTGGAAGCAGGCCACCGACATCCCGTCGCGCACGATGGACACCCACGTGTCGATGTTGCGCAGCAAGCTCGGTCTGCGCCCGGAGCAGGGTTATCGGCTCACACCGATCTACGGCTATGGCTACCGCCTTGAGCGGATCGAAGCCGACACACCACCTACCGCCGACGACGAACCCACTGAAGAAGCGGGGGAGGCGTGACCGTCTGCGTGGGTGGGGCGGCGTCGGGCAGCGGCGCTATCTCCGGCCGCCGCGCCGCCGCGTGGCTTGCCGCGGCCTGTCTGATCGCAACGGGCGCGACCGGTTGGAGCGCGCTCGCGCACGCGCAGCCCGCGCGCGGCAAGGCCGGTGCGAAGGCGTTGCCGGTCTACGCTTCGTACACCACGCGCGAAGGCGACACGCTGTACGACATCGCCGCCCGCTACATGGCCGAGCCGTCCGACTGGGCGCTGCTGAGCAGGCTCAATCACGTGCCCGCGCCGCGCCGCATGCCGGCCGGCATCGTGCTGCGTTTGCCGTTCCAAAGGCTGCGCCAGGATCGGGACACGGCGCGCGTGGTCGCGACCAGCGGTCCGGTCGAGCACGCGTTCGACACGAGTCCTTATCTGCCGTTGAAAAGCGGTGAAACGCTTGCCGAAGGCGATCACTTGCGCACCGGCGTGAACGGGTTCGCGACGCTAGAACTGCCCGACGGCTCGTATGTGACGGTCGCGCAAAACGGCGAACTCAATATTGAGAGGCTGCGGCACATCACGCTGACCGGCGCGGCAGATCGCATCTTCCAGTTGCGTTCGGGCGAGGTCGAAAGCCAGGTCACGCGTGCGACGCGACGCGACGATCGTTTCCAGATCCGATCACCTTCGGTGGTCGCCGGGGTGCGCGGTACGCGCTTCCGCGTCGATTACAACGGCGACACGCAGACCACCGCGGTGGCCGTGCTCGATGGCGCGGTCGGCGTCGATCCGGCCACGCAGCACGGCCAGAGCGCCACGCCGGCGCCGGGCAGGCCGCTGCAGGCGTCCGACCAACTGGTCAAGGCAAGCTTCGGCAACGTCACGCACTCGGGCGAAGCGGTCGGCAGTCCGCTCCAACTGTTGCCGGCACCTTCGCTCGCGCGGCCCGCGCGCGTGCAGGACGGCAAGACCGTCGCATTCGACGTCAACCCGGCCGAGAACGCGCTCGGCTATCGGCTGCAGATTTCGCACGATGCCGATCAGCTCGACCTGGTGCGCGATCTACGCGTGAGCGTGCCGCACGCCGACTTCGGCGATCTGCCCGACGGCACGTACTTCGTGCGTGTTGCGTCGACCGATAGCAACGGCCTCGACGGCCTGCCAAGCGTGTATGCGTTCGAGCGCCGCCAACTCGGGCTGGACGCTTCGGCCGCGCAGCGCGCGGGCAGCCACGACTACGAGTTCCGCTGGTTCGTCAGCCACAGCAACGTGCCGACGCGTTTTCGCTTCGTGCTGGCGAAGACGGCTGATCTAAGCCATCCCGTGATCGATCGCACCGATCTCGCAGGCGGCGAGCTCGTGATCAGCGATCTGCCGCCAGGTGTCTACTACTGGACGATCGTCGCCGAGCAGTTCGACAACGGGCGCTTCTACGAAAAAAGCAGCCCGGTCCGCTCCTTTACGCTGGCGCGCTGACGCTGGTAGATTCTCGGAGCCGGCCTGCTGGCCGGTCCGTCCTCTGGTTCCCAACTATATCGTCCCTTGCCCGCCACTTCTACGCGACTGAGCCTCGATCCGCGCGCCCGTCTCGGACGGCGGGCCGGCCGGCGCTTTCTGATCGAGTGGCTCAGCGTCGGCTGCCTCGGCCTCGCGGTGATCCTGCTGACTTCGTTCGGGCGCGTCGGCGCGGGCATCGATCTGCTGGTGTACGACCAGTTCCTGAAGTTGCGCGCGCAGCCGCTGCTGTCGGACATCGTCGTCGTCGAGATCGACAATGCGACCATCGACGCGCTCGGCCGCTGGCCGTGGCCACGCAGCGTGCATGCGCGGCTGCTTGAGCAGCTCGCCGCGGCCAAACCTGCCGCGGTGATCTACGACGTGCTGTTCACCGAGCCCAACCTCGACGACGCCCGGCTCGCCCACGCCATCGCGCTGAGCCCGACCTATCTGCCCGTGCTGCTGACACCGCCCGATGCTAGCGGCGAGCGCACTGTCGATGAACCCGTCACGCCGCTCGCGCAGGCAGCCGCCGGGCTCGGTCACATCAATTTCGAAGTGGACAGCGACGGCATCGTGCGCAGCGTCGCGCGCTTCCAGGGCGACGAGCACTCGCGCTGGCCGCAACTGACGGTGCTCGCCGCCGACGCGGTCGAACACGGCAAGCTGCATCTGCGCAACGGGCTGCCGCCGCGTCGCTCGAACGAGCCCGCGCGCGGCAGCGACGACGGCCGCGAAGACCGCTTCCTGATTCCGTTCGGCCCAAACGCTGCGAACTACGCGAGGTTCAGTTTCGCCGACGTACTCGCCGGCAAGGTGCCGGCCGATCAGTTGCGCGGGCGCATCGTCGTGATCGGCGTGACGGCGTCGGGTCTGTACGACCGCTTCGCGACGCCTGTGTCGGGCGAGCTCGGTCCGCTGCCAGGCGTCTACATCCACGCGAACGTGCTCGACACGCTGCTGACCGGCCGCGAGATCCAGCCGGTCGCGCTGTGGATCGTGTTCGCGGCGGCACTCGCGCCGCTCGCCGCGTTGCTCGGCGGCTTCCTCGTGCTGTCGCCGCGCCGCTCGCTGATGCTGACCGGCGCGCTGGTGCTGCTCGCCGTGGCCGGCAGCGCGCTGCTGCTGTACGGCGGCAGGCTGTGGATGTCGCCGGTGCCGGCGATCCTCGGCGTCGCGATCGTCTACCCGATCTGGAACTGGCGACGCCTCGAAATGACGATGGCGTATCTGCGCGGCGAGCTGCAACGTCTCGCCGACGAGCCGCATCTGTTGCCAGAAACGCCGAGGCGCCGCCGCGAGTTCGGCGGCGACGTGCTCGCGCAGCACATGGCGCTGATGGCTGAGGCCGCGCAACGGGTGCAGGACATGAAGCGCTTCGTGTGGGACAGCCTCGACAGCATGCCGGAGCCGATTCTCGTCAGCGATGTGGGCGGCGTCGTGCTGATCGCGAATCACGCGGCGAAAGCGCATTTCGCGCGGCTCGGTGCGCCGATGCCCGAGGGCCAGCCGATGCATAAGGTGCTCGGCGGGCTCACGCTCGTGAAGACGATCGATACCGGCGCGGCCTCGGACAACCAGCGCAACGTGCACGCACACGCGCACTGGCCGGCGCCGCTCGATCCGACGCGCGGCGAGTTCGCGGCGCTGATGGCGCAGGGTGTCGAGGTGCGCGACACGAACGAGCGCGATCATCTGCTGCGCTATGCGACCTGCACCAACGCGCAGGGCGAGACGACCGGCTGGATCGCCGGTCTGGTCGACGTATCGGCGCTGCATGCGGCCGAGCGTCAGCGCGAGGACGCGCTGCGGCTGCTGTCGCACGATATGCGCTCGCCGCAGGCGTCGATCATTGCGCTAGTCGAGATCGAGCGCGCGCGGACCGAGCCGGCGCTCGCGCGCGGCGTGCTCGAGCGCATCGAACGCTACGCGCAACGCGCGCTCACGCTCGCCGACGACTTCGTGCAACTGGCGCGCGCCGAATCGCAGGCCTATGTGCTCGAGCCGCTGAGCCTGACCGAACTCGTCATCGATGCGAGCGACGAGGTCTGGCCGCAGGCGCACGCGAAGCGCATTACGCTGCATACGGAAACCGGCGACGACAGCAACGACGATCCCTGGATTTGCGCCGACCGCTCACTGATGACACGCGCGCTCGTCAATATTCTGAACAACGCGGTCAAGTACAGTCCGCCCGACACGCGCATCGTGTGCAGCTTCGTGAGCCAGCCGGCGGCGAGGCGCGAGGGCAGCGGGGCGGCACGCGTGGCGTGCACGATTCGCGATCAGGGCTATGGCATCCCGAAGGAGCAGCAGGCGGGGCTATTCGAGCGCTTTCGCCGTTTTCACGAGGCAGAGCGGCCGGACGTGGGCGGCGCGGGACTCGGCATGGCGTTCATCAAAACCGTCGTTACGCGCCACGGGGGCAGCGTCGAAGTCGTCAGCGCGCCCGGCGAGGGGACGGCCTTTACGATCTGGCTGCCCGCGCTCGACGACGCGCCGCTCGATGAAACGAGCGCACCGCGCGCCTGATGCCTCCTGATGGATTCGATGGACTAGAGAGAAGACAGAAAATGGCGAAGATCGCTCACCTCTGTGCCGCGCTGGCCGCGGCGAGCCTCACCGCTTGCGCGGGCCTCGGCGCCGACGTGCACACCGTCTCCGCCAACGGCGCCGATCGCGCCGTCGTGCTGCAAGGCGAGCAGACCTATTCGCTCGCGCGCACACAGTCACAGGACGTCAGCGCCGACCATCCGCAAGTCGAAAAGCTGCTGCGCGACGAGTTGGCGAAACACGGCTTCGTCGATACGGCGGGCAAGCCCGCGCATTATCTGCTGTCGATCGCGTATAGCACGCGGCCGGCGTCGATCGGCATTGGCGGTGGGGATTGTGCGCCCGCCGATTGCGGCGCGGGCAGCGACGGTCCGGGCGCGCTGCTGTTCGGGCGCAAGTATCTGCACGCGCTGACGCTGCGGTTTTTCGACTATGCGAGCGGCACCGAGCGGTACAAGGTCAGCGCGGTGTATAGCGATCGCGACGCGGACCCGCTGCATGCGCTGCCGCTGCTCGTGAAAACCGCGCTTGCGAAGCTGCCGTACGACGCGCCGGCCGACTGGCGTGTGAAGCTCAGTATCGACAAGGCGAGCGGTGCGCCGAACGTCGAGTCGATGGAGCCGCTGCAGCGCTAAACAACGCAGCTTCGAGTCGCCGGAGCCGTGCGTGTCGGTTATTCCGGCACCGGTTCGCCGCGTGGCCAGCGGTTTTCGAACACACAATCGGCTAGCGGCAGACGGCTCGCCCAGCGCTCCGTTTCGAGCATCGGCTCGCTATAGAACGCATCGACGTGGCCGAGACACAGAATCGCGACCGGCCGCGCGCCTTCCGGCATCGCCAGTAGCCGGTGCACCGCGTCGACATCGAACAGCGACACCCACCCAAGCCCGAGTCCTTCCGCGCGCGCGGCGAGCCACATGTTCTGGATCGCGCACGCGACCGACGCGAGGTCCATCTCCGGCAGCGTGCGACGGCCGAACACGTGCCGCTCGCGCCCGTCCATCAACGCGATCACCAGCAGCTCCGCGCAGTCGCGCATGCCTTCGACCTTCAGCTTCATGAACTCGTCGCGGCGCTTGCCGAGCGCGTCGGCGGTAGCGAGCCGTTCGCGCTCGACGATGTCGCGCAAGCCCGTGCGCAGCGCCGCATCGGTGATGCGCACGATGCGCCACGGCTGCATGTAGCCGACGCTCGGCGCGTGATGCGCCGCGTCGAGCAGACGCCTTAGCACGCCCGGATCGACCGGATCGGGTACGAAGTGGCGCATGTCGCGGCGTTCGTAAATCGCGCGATAGACCGCCTCGCGCTCGGAGTCGTCAAAAGGCTTCGCCATGAAAGAGGGCGGCCGTGAAAGCCGGGTTGGAGGGCCAGTAAGCGTGCATATAGGTTGCCACAATCGGGCCCACGCGGAACACCGCTTCGCCGGGGGTCTCGCTGTGCGCGCGGGTGGCGAAGCGCTGCGGTTCGAGCGGTGTCGCGAGCTTCGAGTAATGGAACGTGTGGCCGGTCAGCGTGCCGTGCAGGCCGTCGATCTGCTGCATGCCGAGCGACGTGAAGCGCGTTTGCATCGTCGCGTGACCGGGCAGCAGGCCGAGCATCCGCGTGCTCGTGCCTTGCGCGTCGGTCAGGGTGTCGAGCAGGTAGAGCATGCCGCCGCATTCGGCGACCACCGGTTTGTCCGCCACGACGTGTGCGCGGATCGATGCCGCGCTGCTCATGTTGCCCGCGAGGGTCGCCATATGCAGTTCGGGATAGCCGCCCGGCAGGTAGAGCGCGTGCGCGTCGGCGGGCAACGCTTCGTCGGCAAGCGGCGAGAAATAGCTGAGCCGCGCGCCGAGCGCTTCGAGCAGCGCGAGGTTGGCGGGGTAGATGAACGAGAACGCGGCGTCGCGCGCGATCGCGATGTGCGTGCCTTCGAGCAGACGCGGCAGCACCTCGGGCGACGGTGCGCCGAAATCGACCGGCGGCGGCAGTTCGGCGAGCGCGGTCGACGCGAGCGTATCCGCCGCGTGTTCGAGGCGCGCTTCGAGATCGTCGATTTCATCGGCTTGATGCAGGCCGAGGTGCCGGTCGGGCAGCGTGATCTCGTCGCTCGCGGCGATGTGGCCGCACCAGCGCAGTTCGGGCGGCAGCGCTTCCTGCAGCATTTGCGCGTGCCGGGCCGAGCCGACGCGATTCGCGAGCACGCCATGAAACGGCAGTTGCGGTCTGAAGCGCGCAAGGCCGAACGCGAGCGCGCCGAAGGTCTGCGCCATCGCCTGCGCGGAAATCACCGCAAGCACCGGCACGCCGAACGTGGTCGCCAGATCGGCGCTGCTCGGCGTGCCGTCGAACAGGCCCATCACGCCTTCGATCAGGATCAGATCGGCTTCTTGTGCCGCCTGCGCGAGCAGGTTGCGGCACGCGCTTTCGCCGACCATCCATAGATCGAGCGACAGCACCGGCGCGCCGCTCGCGCGCGCGAGGATCATCGGGTCGAGAAAATCCGGCCCGGTCTTGAACACGCGCACGCGACGTCCGAGCCGCCGGTGATAGCGCGCGAGACCCGCGGTGATCGTGGTCTTGCCTTGTCCCGAGGCGGGCGCGCTGATGAACAGCGCGGGGCACGCTGCGGAGCGAGTCCCCTTGGGGGGCGCCCCGAAGGAAGTCCCGTTGGGGGGGGCGGACATCGCTCAGAACTCCACGCCGCGCTGCGCCTTCACACCCTGCTCGCGATACGGATGCTTGATCGCGCGCATTTCGGTGACGAGGTCGGCGGCTTCGATCAGCGCGTCGGGCGCATGGCGCCCGGTCACGACGACGTGCAGCATCGGCGCGCGCGCATTGATAACGGCGAGCACTTCGTCGAGCGGCAGGTACTCGTACTTCAGCACGGTGTTCAGCTCGTCGAGGATCACCATCTGATAGTCGCCGCTTTCGATCATCCGCCGCGCTTCGTTCCAGCCCTTGCGCGCGGTTGCCATGTCGGCTTCGCGGTTCTGCGTGTTCCACGTATAGCCGTCGCCCATCGTGATGAAATCGCATTGCGCGATCGCGCCGAGGAAATCGCGCTCCGACGTATGCAGCGCGCCCTTGATGAACTGCACGACGCCCAGCCGCATGCCGTGGCCGAGCACCCGCACGGCCATGCCGAACGCGGCCGTGCTCTTGCCCTTGCCGGTGCCGGTGTTGACGATCAGCAGGCCTTTTTCGACGGTCGCGCTGGCCTGTTTCTTTTCGTGGCCTTCGCGGCGGCGCTCGGTCATGCGTTGATGCGATTCGGGATCGGTTTTCATCGGAGGTCCTGGTCTTGAGGGGCGGGATGGAAGGGCGCTACATCGCCGGGTGCGCTGTCGCTCGCAGCCGCAATCGCAACGGTAATGCCGGCGTGCGTGGTTTTGCGTACGATCAGACGTGCGTTTTGCGCGATTGTCGCGCAGACCGACGCTGCTGCCGCCAGTAGCGCACACGGTTCGCACACACCGTCGACACCAAGATGCGCGCGCGCGGCCGCCGACGGCGACGCGACCGGTGCGGCGGCGATCTGCTCGCGGCTGAACAGTTGCAGCGGTAGTTGATGGCGCGAACAGAATTCGAGCAGACCTGCTTCGTTGGCTTTGGCGTCGATCGTCGCAATGGTGCGGATCTGCTCGAAGGCATTCGCACCGAGTGCTGCGCGCACGGCGGCTTCGATGTCAGCCGCATCGCTGTGCAAGCGGCAACCTATGCCGACGCTCAGCGTTTTAATCGCGCTCGCAGCTTGTTCGTGATCGACTCGGCCGTCGCGTTTGGCCGCATCACGCGCAAGCGCGAACGAGGCCACGCCGCCGATCACCACGATCGCCGGCGAGCCGAGTCCCGCGCGCACGACCGCCTCGGCAAACTCGCGCAGCGGCGCGAGCACGTGACGCTGCTCCGGCCGCGTCGCCGATTCGATCGCCGCGCAGGGCGTATCGGCGGACATGCCGGCCGCGAGCAACGCGCCGACGATTTCGCCGAGCCGCCGCATGCCCATATAGATCACGAGCGTCATGCGCGTGGCGGCGAGCGCGGTCCAGTCCGGTTCGCCGCTGCCGGCGCCGTGGCCAGTGACGAACACGACGCCCTGCGCGTAATCGCGATGCGTGACCGCGATGCCGAGCGTCGCGGGCGCGGCGATGCCGGCCGTAATGCCGTTGATCACGTCCACGTCGATACCCGCCGCCCGCAGCGCCTGCAATTCTTCGCCGCCGCGGCCGAACACGAACGGATCACCGCCCTTGAGCCGCGCCACGCTGCGTCCCGCGCGCAGATGCATGAGCATTTGCGCGACGATGTCCGCTTGCGGCGTCGACGGATGCCCGCCGCGCTTGCCGACGTACACGACTTGCGCGTTGGCGCTTGCAAACTGCAGTACGTCGGGATTGACCAGATCGTCGACCAGCACGACATCGGCCTGGGCGAGCGCACGAGTGGCCTTCAGGGTCATCAGTTCGACGTCGCCGGGACCGGCGCCGATCAGCCAGGCGCGCGTCATCGCGGCGTGCATGGCGCATGCCATGCGGAGATGGGGGGAGAGAAGCGGCGTGCGACGGTGCACACGGCGGTGAATATAGATGTCATGCGGTACAGCGAATCCGGGCGCGGCCACTCGTGCGGTTCGCGGCGGATTCTTCAGAGAGAACGCCACGACACACGCGATGCCGCGCTGCTACGCCTTCACATCCGTTCCCCGCGGATTCCGGCGGCCGGCGGCGCAACCTGATGCACGGATGCATGCGGCGCCGCCTCCGCGTCTGGCCGGTATCCGGGCTGGCGGCCTCACGCGCTTCGCCTTCCCGTCCCGGTTTGCGGATTCGCGGGGACAGTGGCATCAAAAAACGCATGCGCGGCACAGCGGAATCGAAGGCGAATCGAATCGCGCGCCGCAGGTCGCTTACCGTTGCGGGGACAGCACAGGTTAAACGCGCGACGCGCTGCCTGTTTCCCGTTTAACTGCACATGCGAGCGCATGTGCGGGCACCAAACGCGCGCATACGATAGCATATGACGCCTTGCCAGATAAGCCTCGGCGGCGCTTTCCGGCGCCCTGCGTTCCTTGACTGCGCATGCCCGGGGGCCTACACTCGCACGCACTTTGGGTGCTCGCGTGCGCGTTCGTGCGCATGCAGTTAAACGGGAAACAGGGAGCCATCTGCGCTAGAGCGGCTAACCTGTGCTGTCCCCGCAACGGTAAGCGAAAAGCGGTTCCGGCTTGATAGCCGGGCGCCGCGGTGCCGGCTTCGATGTCCTCGCGCAAGGTCGCGTCGACATATCACCACTGGACGAGAAACCACTCGTCCGGGAAGGGGAAGCGGCGCTTTCGCCAGCCCGGATACCGGCCCGAAGAAGCAGAACGACCGCCGCGGGGATGCGGCGGCGCGTTCATGACCTCAGTTCCGCTTTCTGTATTTCCGTTGTCGCGGCAATGCCGTCGTTCGTCCCCGTGTCTGGTGATCGCTGGTACTGTTGCGCGTGCTTCATTCGCTCCATTCGCCAGCCGATGCCGACCGATGCGCGGAACTTGCGGCAGACCGATGCAACGCAAAGGGATGGACCTCACGATGCAAACTCAATTGCGCAAGATTCCCGTCACGATCGTTACCGGCTTTCTCGGCAGTGGCAAAACTACGTTGCTGCGGCACATCCTTCAGCATGCGGGCGGCAAGCGCATCGCGGTGATCGTCAACGAGTTCGGCGAACTCGGCATCGACGGCGAAATCCTCAAGGGCTGCGGCATCGGTTGCGATGAAAACGGCGTCGAGACCGAAGGGCAATTGTATGAACTCGCGAACGGTTGTCTGTGCTGCACCGTGCAGGAGGAGTTCTTCCCGGTGATGGAAAAGCTCGCGGAGCGGCGCGACGAACTCGATCACGTGCTGATCGAAACCTCGGGGCTCGCGTTGCCGAAGCCGCTCGTGCAGGCGTTCAACTGGCCGCAGATCCGCAACGGCTTCACGGTCGACGCGGTGGTGACGGTGGTGGATGGCCCGGCCGCCGCAAGCGGCCAGTTCGCCGATAACCCGGTCGCCGTCGATGCGCAGCGCAAGGCCGATCCGAATCTCGATCACGAGTCGCCGCTGCACGAGCTGTTCGAAGACCAGTTGTCGGCCGCCGATCTGGTGATTCTGAACAAGACCGATCTGATCGACGACGCGCGGCAGCACGAAGTGGAAGCCGCGATCCGCGCGGAGATTCCGCCGCAGGTGAAGATCGTGCGCGCGCAGCGGGGACAGCTCGATCTGCATACGCTGCTGGGGCTCGAAGCGGCGTCGGAACAGACGATCCATCTGCGTCACGACCACCACGGTTCCGCCGACGACCCCGATCATCACCACGACGAATTCGATTCGGTCGTCGTGCAGGCATCGGTGCCGTCGCGCGACGCGGCGCTCGCCGCGTTGCAGACGCTGGTCGAAAACTACACGATTTACCGTGTCAAAGGCTTTGCGGCACTGCCGGGCGCGGCGATGCGCCTCGTGATCCAGGGCGTGGGCCGGCGCTTCGACAGCTACTTCGACCGGCGCTGGCAGGCGGGCGAAAACGGCGACGACGCCCTGAGCCGCTTCGTGCTGATCGGCGAAGACCTCGATCAACCCGCGCTGCAACAGGCGTTCGACGCGGCGCTCGGCGCGACGTCGAACGCGACGGCATAACGGGCGCACCAGCATGCATTTGCTGCGCACGACGCCGGGCGGTTTCGTCGACGATACGCAGGGCGTGATCCGCATCGATCAGCAGCCCGCCGAGATCGTCGTGCTCAGTTCCGCCGACACCACGCTGTCGCTGCTCGCGAGCGTGGTGCCGCGTCTCGGCGACGGCTTTCCCAGTGTGCGGCTCGCGAACGTCACGTATCTGCGTCAGCCGGCCTCGGTCGATTTCTATCTCGACGACGTGTTGCAGCATGCGCGCGTGGTCGTCGTCGATCATCTCGGCGGCGAAGCGTATTGGCCGTACGGCATCGAGCAGGTCGTCGCGCTCGCGCAGCGCAAACAGCAAACGCTCGCGATGTTTTCCGGCGATCTGCAGGAGGACCCGAACCTGCTCGCGCGCAGTACCGCAAGCGCCGAGTTGTGTCAGCAGTTGTGGCGCTATCTGCGCGAGGGCGGTCCGCAGAACGCCGAGGCGTTTTTGCGCTGCATCGCGTACCGCGCGCTCGGTTGGGGGCGCGAGCCCGAGCCGCCGCGCGCGTTGCCGGCCGCGTCGCTGTATCACCCCGAGCGCGATACGCCTACCGTTGCCGACTGGCAGGCGCGTTGGCGGCAGGACGCGCCGGTTGTCGCGATCCTGTTCTACAAGGCGCATCTGCAGGCCGCCAATACCGCGGTGTTCGATGCGCTGATCGATGCGCTCGAAGCGCAAGGGCTCAATCCGCTGCCGCTCGCGATCGCGTCGTTGAAGGATGCGATGAGCCGCGATGTCGTGCAGTCGCTGTGCGCGCAACATGGCGTCGCGCTGGTGCTGAACACGACCGCGTTCGCCGCGTCCGCGATCGACGACCCCGAGCCGCTCGCACTCGCCGGCGACGCGCCGGTGTTGCAGGTGATCCTGAGCGGCGGCAATCGCGAGGATTGGCTGAAAGACAACCACGGCCTCAATTCGCGCGATATCGCGATGCACGTCGCGTTGCCCGAAGTGGACGGGCGCATCATCACGCGCGCGATCAGCTTCAAGGGGCTCGCGTATCGCTGTGCGCATACGCAGGTCGACGTGGTTCGTTATCAGCCCGACCTCGAACGGGTGCGCTTTCTCGCCGAGCTGAGCCGGCGCTGGTGCCGTCTGCGTTCGCTCGATAACGCCGACAAGAAAGTCGCGTTGATTCTCGCGAACTATCCGATGAGCGAAGGGCGCATCGGCAATGGCGTGGGGCTCGATACGCCGGCATCGGTGGTCGGCATTCTGTCGATGCTGCGCGATGAAGGCTATCGTGTCGGCGAATTGCCAGACAGCGGCGGCGCGTTGTTGAACAGGCTGACCGAGGGCGTGACCAACGATCCGGTCGTCCGCGATCTGCGTCCGGCCTTGCAAAGCCTCGCACTCGACGACTATCGCGCGCATTTCGACGCGTTGCCGGCGAGCGTGCGCAACGCGTTGAACGCGCGCTGGGGCAAGCCCGACCAGGACCCGACGCTGCGGCGCGGCCGCTTCATGATCGCGGGCTGGCGCTGCGGGCAGGTGTTCGTCGGCATTCAGCCTTCGCGTTCGCACGAGCAAGGCGACTACGCGAGCTATCACGATGCCGAGCTCGTACCGCCGCATGCGTACCTCGCGTTCTACTTCTGGCTGCGCCACCAGTTCGGCATCGACGCGGTCGTGCACGTCGGCAAGCACGGCAACCTGGAGTGGCTGCCGGGCAAAAGCGTCGCGCTGAGCGATGCGTGCTGGCCCGATCTGATTCTCGGTCCGATGCCGCATCTGTATCCGTTCATCGTCAACGATCCGGGCGAGGGCAGCCAGGCGAAGCGGCGCGCGCAGGCGGTGATCATCGATCATCTGATGCCGCCGCTGACGCGCGCTGAAAGCTATGGGCCGCTGCAAGACCTCGAGCGGCAGGTCGACGAATACTACGAAGCATTGATGGTCGATTCGCGTCGCGCAAAACTCTTGCGTCGCACGATTCTGACGACGATCGTCGAGCATCGGCTGCACGAAGAGCTGAGTCTCGCGGCGCCGAACGGACAGGACGATGAAGACGCGCTGCTCACGCGCGTCGATGCGTGGCTGTGCGAGCTGAAGGAAGCGCAGATTCGCGATGGCCTGCATACGTTCGGGCAGTCGCCGCGCGGCGTGCAGCGACGCGATACGCTGCTCGCGCTCGGGCGCTTTCCGATCGGCGATGGACAGGGCGGCAAGGCTGGGCTCGTCGACGCGCTGGCGCGCGATCTGCGCATCGATCATCTGTTCGATCCGTTGAGCGTGGATTGGGCCGCCGCATGGGACGGCCCGCGTCCCGAAGTTTTGCAGCGGGTCAGCGACGCACCGTGGCGACATTGCGGCGATACCCGCGAGCGCCTGGAGTTGCTTGCGGGCGAGCTGTTGCGCGGCGTCTGTGGTGTCGATTGCGATGACGCGGATCGTTCGCGGGCCGTTCCCGCAGGCGACGAGAGTCTGCCGCAAGCGGCACAGGTGATCGCGCGCCTGCGCGGCGACGTGCTGCCGCGCCTCGACGCCTGCGGTCCGCAGGAAATGACGCAGCTCAAGCGCGGCCTCGAAGGACGTTTCGTGCCGCCAGGTCCGAGCGGCTCGCCTTCGCGCGGTCGGCCCGACGTATTGCCCACCGGCCGCAACTTCTATTCGGTCGACACGCGCGCGGTGCCGACCCAAGCCGCGTGGGCACTCGGCCTGAAATCGGCGCAGCAACTGATCGAGCGGCATCTGCAGGAGCATGGCGATTATCCGCGCGCGATCGGCCTGTCGGTCTGGGGCACCGCGACGATGCGCACCGGCGGCGACGATATCGCCCAGGCGCTCGCGCTGCTCGGCGTGCGGCCGAAGTGGGCGCCGGGCAGTCATCGCGTGACGGACTTCGAGATCATGCCGATCGAAGCGTTCGACCGGCCGCGTATCGATGTCACCTTGCGCGTATCCGGTTTCTTTCGCGATGCGTTCGCGAACGTGATGCATCTGTTCGATGCGGCCGTGCAGGCGGTTGCCGAACTCGACGAGCCCGCGGAGCTGAATCCGATTCGCGCGCGCGTGCAGCGCGAACGCGATGCGTTGATTGCCGGCGGCATGGACCCGGTCGATGCGCGCAAGCGCGCCGGCTGGCGCGTGTTCAGCGCGCGACCCGGCGCGTACGGCGCGGGTCTGCAGCAGATGATCGACTCGCGCGAGTGGCAGACCGACGCCGATCTGGCCAACGCGTATCAGGCGTGGGGCGGATATGCGTATGCGCAGAAGAGCGCGGGCGAGGAAGCGCATCAAGCGTTTGGCGCGCGCCTCGCAGCGCTGGATGTGGTGCTGCAGAACCAGGACAACCGCGAGCACGACGTGCTCGATTCGAACGACTACTACCAGTTTCAGGGTGGCATGGTCGCGGCGGTACGGCATCTGGCCGGTCAGCAGCCGAGTGTCTATCACGCCGATCACAGCAATCCTGCCGCGCCGCGCGTGCGCACGTTGCAGGAGGAGATCTCGCGCGTGATCCGCTCGCGCGTGGTCAATCCGAAATGGCTCGATGGCGTGAAGCGCCACGGCTACAAGGGCGCGGCCGAGATCGCCGCGACCGTGGACTATCTGTATGGCTACGACGCGACCGCGCGCGTGATCGCCGATCATCAATACGCGCTCGTCGCCGATGCTTATCTGAACGACGCCGACACCCGCGCGTTCATGCAACGGCACAACCCGCATGCGCTGCATTCGATCTGCGAGCGTTTGCTCGAAGCGATGCAGCGAGGGTTGTGGCAGCAGCCGGGCGACTATCGCGCGCAGGTGGAAGCGCATCTGCTTGCGAGCGAACAGCAGATCGAAGGAAGACAGACATGAATGGAGCGATGCGAGGAACGGACGACCTGGGTGGCGCCGGCTCCTCATCGGGCACCGCGTCGCGGCCGGTTTTTCCGTTTGCGGCGCTGATTGGCCAGACTTCGTTGCAGCAGGCGCTGGTGCTCGCCGCGATCGATCCGGGCTTGGGCGGCGTACTGATCAGCGGACCGCGCGGCACCGCGAAGTCGACTGCCGCGCGCGCTCTTGCCGAGCTGCTGCCGGAAGGGCAGCTCGTGAATCTGCCGCTTGGCGCGAGCGAGGATCGTCTGATCGGCACGCTCGATATCGAATCCGTGCTGCGCGACGGCTCGGTACGCTTCTCGCCGGGGCTGCTCGCGAAGGCGCATCGCGGCGTGCTGTACGTCGATGAAGTCAATCTGCTGCCCGATGCGCTCGTCGATGCGTTGCTCGATGCGGCGGCGAGCGGCGTGAATACCGTCGAACGCGATGGCGTGTCGCACAGTCATGACGCGAGCTTCGTGCTGATCGGCACGATGAATCCCGAAGAGGGCGAGTTGCGGCCCCAACTGATCGACCGCTTCGGTCTGATGGTGGAGTTGCAGAACGCGTTCGAGCCGCAGGTGCGGCAGGCGATCGTCAAAGCGCGGTTCGCGTTCGATCTCGATCCCGCGGGGTTTCGTGCGTCTTATGCGGAGCAGCAGGCTTCATACGTGCAGCGAATTCGTTCGGCGCGCGCGGCGCTGCCGCTGCTGGCGTTCGATGACGCCGTCCATGCGCGCGTGAGCGCGCTATGCATCGACGCGGCCGTCGACGGCCTGCGCGCCGACCTCGTGATGCTGCGCGCGGCGCGCGCGCTGGCCGCGTTCGAACAGACGGATGCGGTGACGGTCGGACATGTGGAGCGCGTCGCCGATGCGGTGCTGCTTCATCGGCGACGTCAACATGATTCGCAACATGGGAATCAGCGTCAGCCGGAAAGCGAGGCGCGGTCACAGGGCGTCGCCGGGCGGGCGTCCGGCGATACGGCGATATCTTCCGCTGACTCCGACTGGGGTTACCTGCCGCCCGAGCCGACCGCGACTGTGCCCGTCAAAGGCGTCATTCCGCTCGACGCAAAAAAACGCTGAGCCATCGGAAGGGCGCCGCCGCTGGCTCGCGCAGCGGTTTTCGATGGCCGCAAGGTGCGGGGGCGGATGCGCGCGACACGTCGCGCGGCGAACCGGGCCGGCGCATTGCCTGGCCACCGACGCTCGCCGCGATGCGCGAGCGCACGCTGCGTCGCGAACATCTGCGTTTCGCACGCGAAGCGCCGCGCGGCGGTGTGCTGCATTGCTTCGTGCTCGATTGCTCCGGGTCGATGCTGGCCGGCCAACGCCTCGCGCTCGCGAAGGGGCTACTGACTGCCTTGTTCGACCGTGCGAGTGCGATGCGCACCGAGGCTGCGCTGATCTGCTTCGGCGGTGCGGGCGCGGACATACGCTTCGGCCCCGCCGTGCCGCGCTGGTGGAACGAGCGATGGCTCGCGCCCGTGGGCGGAGGCGGCGGCTCGCCGCTCGCGTCGGGCGTGCGTAGCGCCGCGCATTTGCTCGGGCGCTGCGCGCGGCGACGGCCGGCCCAGCAGCGCTGGCTCTGGATTCTGACCGACGGCCGCACGCGCGACGAACCCGCGCGGCCGGCCGACGCCGACGAAGTCGTGTTCGTCGATTTCGAGCGTGGTGCGATACGGCTCGGCCGTTGCGAAGTGCTCGCCAATGCGTGGGGAGCGCGGCGGTTGACGCCGGAACAGTTGATCGGCTGATCGATGTGTGCGCAGCGAGCTCGGACTACTGCTGTGTCCGCACGCGCGTTGCTCGTCAGCCATAGCGCTTATTTCAGCCCGTTGGACCAGTGCTGCACATCCTCCTGACGATCGAACACGAACACCTTCATTGCCATCTGTTGAACGGAATCGAGTTGATCCAGTTCGAGCCCATGCATGGACGGCTCGCCAGGCGTCTTGCCCTTCTGAACGTTGCGGATCACTGCCGTCGTCTCGATATGCGAATCGTACTCGGCCGACTTCAGCCGGAACGCTATGCGCAGCCGCTCGCCGACCTCGCCCAGTGTCCATGACGCACACAACGACATGCCGAGCGCGCTGATGCCCTTGGCGAGTCCAAGGCCTTCGTACGTGTCGCCGGCCACACCGATGCCAAACCGCACGGGCAGATGCGCGTGGACGCGGATCGATTTGCGCTCGCGTAGCCGGCGGACCATGCCGGGTCTCGACAGCACGACATAGTCGAACGGCACGCGGCAGACTGCTTCGACCGTGCAGACGAAACGGAACACGGCCTGACTCGCGATCGCGACGAGCTCGACGTTCTCGCCGGGCGTGAGCGGCAGCGGTTGGCCCTGCTGCATCGGCGGCGTGACGAACAGCGCATGATTCGGCGCGAAACCGATGATGCGGCATGGGTGCATCGGCGCGCCGCTGCCGAGTTGCGAACGCATGCCGATCAATGCGCCGATCTCGAGGTGCATGTCGTTCAGCGTCAGCTCGCCGGTCTCGTCGGGCTGGGTCGTGGGCGCCGGCGGTTGTTGTGCGCCGAGGTCGTGCAGGTCGCCGCGGTGCGGGTGGAAGTGTTGAAACAGAAAGGCGCGTTCGTCGGTGGTCGCGAGCGTCGTCGCGCTTGCGAACAGCAGCGTACCGTCGGCATCGACGATCGGCCATGGGAGCGGCGTGCCTACCGGCACCGAATCGGGTTCGAGCGCCGGCGATGCAGCGGCGCGCAGGGTTTCCTCGACGTGTGCGTCGACGCGATTGTCCATAGTCGGCAGCGAATTTAAGTGGCGGGATGATCTGATTGACGGCGAGGAAGGGTAAAACTTTAACTTGGGGAGCGGTGGCGGATTCGCGCTGTGCTCGGACTACTTTGTTTTGTCGGTATCTGGACTTCAGTGGATTGAATTGGAGGACTAACTATTTTTGCTTCTTTTTAGGTCTGACGTGAGTTGACTCTTTTGCGGGTGTGGGCAAGAAAACGGAGACGAGAGTCTTTGCTCCCAAAAGAAATTCGCAGAAGGGGCTTGACGGGTTGTCGATCGCTCTCCATAATCCCGCTTCTCTGCTGCAGACGCAGGGACGCAAACGAAGCGGTGCCGGGTGGTGGTAGTTCAGGCGCTGCGGGTTGGGCGGATCGATCTTTAAAAACTAACAGCCGATAAGTGTGGGCGCTTGATGCGGAATGCGGCGGCGGATCCGTATGGATCTGCTGCAAGGCAAAAGTATCAGAAGCCTCACACAGTA